>NZ_CALCYR010000203.1 GCF_937906425.1 uncultured Methanobrevibacter sp.
ATAAGTAAAAATAAGTAAAAATAAGTAAAAATAAGTAAAAATAAGTAAAAATAAATAAAAATAAATAAAAAAATAGAAAAAATAAATTAAAATGACTTAATCCTCTAAGACATAATCCAAAATGCGTTTAGATGAATATTCATCAAAATAATCAAATTGGTAATTGGCAAAGACATGAAGATTCTCCATATTGAAGTCCTTATTTTTTATAGCCTCAAGCAATTCATCAGTATTCTGAACAATGGTTCCGGGAACATGTTTTTTATAATCAAAATAAAATCCTCTTTCATTATTCAAATAATTATCCAAATCATAGGCAAACAATATAATAGGCTTATTTAAAAGAGTGTATTCCACCATAACTGATGAATAATCTGTAATGAGAATATCTGATATTAGGAAAAGCTGTTGCTCATCCTTGAATTGGGTAAAATTTACAATATTATATTTTTCAGCCAATTCTTCAAGATCTATCTGATTGTCACTGTCACAAAACTTTTTGTAATTAGGATGTAACTTAATGCATAGAATATATTCATCCCCTAACTCATCAATAAACCTTTCAATGTCAAAATAAGCAAAAACATTATTGTATTTAGGCACTTCCCTAAATGTTGGAGCATATAAAACTATCTTTTTACCCTTAATATTTGGATAAACCTTTTCAAATTCCGCCTTTAGACTCCTTACATAATCCTTATCCAAATGCTCCTTTGAATAATAGTCATTTCTTGGAATGCCCAATGGAATAACCTTTGACTTGTCTATTGCAAAATTCCTTGCATAGATGTCTATAACGTTTTTACTGCTTACAAAAAGATTTGTTATCTTGTTTGAAAACTTTAGCATTACCTTCTTTTCATCTTCATTCAGGAGTTCATATCCGAATTTTTTAAAGACTCCTGTTCCATGCCATAACTGAATAAGTTTGGTTTTGCTGTTAAATCTCATGAATGCCAATGCAAAGAAGTTATCTGTTAAAAATACATATCTTGAACAGGCCAATTTACGAATGTTTGATATGGAAAAAACATCTTTAGGAACAAATACGCTTTCATATTCCTTTCCATCACTGGTTCTATAGTTTTTAAGCTCCTCTGAAACGTATTTTAGATTGCTTTCAAAGGAAGCGTTTCTGGTGGTAATGAATGCCACCCTATTCTTTTTCAATGGAAAAATCCTGCAAAGATTGAATATTAATCCATAAATTCTATGCAATAAATATATTTTAACAACTCCAAATATTCTAATTCAACAGCTAAATTATTTAAATTCATGTTTAATCATAAAATCAAGTTAATTGTTTTAACAGTTTATAAAAACTTTTAAAATAATATAAAAACTTTTTAAATAAATATAAAAGCTTTTAAAATAATAATAAAAATTTTAAAATTTATAAAAACTTTTAAAAATGATTCTTTAAAAAACCCTAATAATACTTGTCCATTTCCAAGATTGCCTTATAAACCCTCTTGGAATTGTTTCTGTCAGTAAACTTAAAGAATTCATCAACACGTTTTTTATACTTTTCATCCATCTTACAGCTTGAATCAACATAATCCTTAATCTCTTTAATCAATTCCTCATGATTGTCAATGACAGGCCCGAATCCCATTGATTCATAATCAAAGTAGCCATTTTCACTGTCAAAGTGATAGTCATTCTCATATTGATAATAAATAACAGGCTTTTTAATGTATGCAAAGTCAAAGGATACGGAAGAGAAGTCTGTTACAAGCAATGAGGAATGATTGAAAATATCCGCATATCTTCTTGATGTGAACTTGTCGGAATCTGAATTCAAGTCACTTAAATCAAATTCAACACGTGAATCCCTATCAAAAAGATTTATGTACTTGTTTAGATTAGGATGTGGCTTGAAAACCAGCCTGTAACCTGCCTTATCCAGACAGTCCAGAAGTTCCTTATCATTTATGAGACTGTTGAAAACATTGAAGAATCTTGTGGAGTGGAATTCTTCAGGGCCATTGTTGTGAAGGTGCCTTCTCCATGTCGGCATTATGACTATTTCATGCCTATCATCAAGAGCCTCAAGATAATCGAATCTTGGAAAACCTAAAACCTTTATTATGTCCTCATCATAACCATAGTAAGGCTCTAAAAATGATTCCCTTTCCTTATCTGACACTGTCAGAATAAATGAAAGGTTCTTGTCAAAGCGGTTTAACCAGTATGAAACATTATCCTTTGTAACCCCATGCTGAAGGAAAACTGTCTTAGACTTGACAAAACCTGCAAGATGTGGGAAATTGCCATAGAAAGGATAGATTAAGTTGTTGTCAGGATGGGATGAAACAATCACCTCTGCATATAATGAAAGAATCCTGTGCTTAAGTGACTTGTAAGCAATGACATTGCCGATTCCCTTTATGTACTTGTATTCTCCACTTTCCTTCTCACGAGCCAATAGCTTTCTAATCTTGGATTTTGTGGAACTTGCAATGTATTGATTTTCCAAGTGCCTTATATTGTTGAAATGGCTTGTGGACTGCTCCAAAGTAAAATACTTCCTGATTTTACGATTGTCAATTTCTGCAGTATCCCTTCTTACAAAGAACTTTTTGGAAATCCTATAGAGAATATAATTAATCAAATACGTAAACTTGTTTTCCCTTAAAAAGGCCATATAATCATAGTTCATAACTGTCCAAAGAAGATCCCTCTTTTGATAATAATCAGTTTCCTCATCCTTGCGCCTTAGATTAGGACCTTTAATTCTGGACTTGACATCAGTGCTTTTGATTTTCACCTTCACATCATCCACACGGTCATCAAGCCTGGAATCAAGATTTGCAAGAATCTCATTATACTTGGCATCCAACTTTCCATCAATGCTTTTGACAAATTGGGGCTTGCTGATTCTTTTGGATCGAATCCTAATGTAATCTGAAGATGAAGACTGGACCAATTCAGAATTATCATCTGAATTTAATTCAGTAAATGCATCTGAAACTGAATCATCAGAATCACGACTAAGACTTAAATTAGAATCAGAATCAACAGAATCACGACCAAGACTTAAATTAGAATCAGAATCAACAGAATTAAGATTAACACTTAAATTAGAATCTGAATCAACCATTAAATTAGAATTTGAATCAGCACTTAAATTAGAATCAGAATAATCATTTAAAGCAGAACCCTGACCCTTAAGAAAACTATTATGATTTTCCCTAAATGCATTATCAAAGTCAAGCAAGTCAGACTCATTAAAATCAGAATCTGGATTAAAGTCAAGTGAACCATTTTCAATAAACCTTACCCTTGTGTCAGCCTCCTCTTCCCTATTCCTAATATTCCTAATTGATCTGAAGAGGTCCTTGATTAAATCAATCAATCTAATCTCCTTTCCCTCGAAAAGCTCTGCCTTATATGGCTTTCTGGACTTTGAGAGGATGGATTCCTCTAAATCAAGGGTTCTGTTAAATTCCTCAAGGCTTAATTTATCAAATTCATTGACTGCCTTGAACAGCTGCAATCCATTGTCATCTGCAGCATATGGAAGATCTGAAAAGATCCAAATCCTTTTATTCCTATAGAAAGGATAATAGATAAAGTATAATATTCTTAAAACAAAACCTGTTCTCCAACCTTCTTTCCTATCTGCAAGAATGGAAACAAGGGTGAAAAACTCAAATTTCAATATCTTGAATATGCTTCTCTTTCTGATTGCAATATTGCTTCCATTGTCAATGAGAATATAATCCTTGGATATCTTGTAGCTTGAAATCCTTGAAAGGCCTGAAGTGTGATTGTAGTCAATTAGAAGGTCACCTGAAAAGCTTAAGTCATGATGGTTGAAGTAATCCGGAGAACCTTCATTAGGCACATCCATCTTCAAGTCACGGCATACCTCATTGAGATTTCTAAAGCTTGTCCTGAATGAGACAATAAGGTCATTTCTATAAATTGGAATCCTCACTTCAAAGTCATGGTTGTAGCCATAGTTGAAGTTAAGTGAAAGATTGTCCCTTTGAGGGTAATTCACCCTTTTAACCTTATAGATTTCCTCATTTGTATATTGGGAATTTTTGTCCTTCTCACTTAATACGGCATAGATTTCAAAGTCATTATGGAAAAAGCTTGTAATATGGCCTGAAACATAGAGTTCATTTGGATTTTTAAATTCAACAATGTCCAGATAGACCTTATTCAACTCCAGATAGTTTATGATGAATGAAAGCTCATTCTTTCCCATATATGGAATAAGATTGTTGTTTAGGGAGTCATAATAGCTGTCCTCAATTTGATTGAAACCAAAGGTCTTTCTGTCAAGATAGTTCCACTTGAAATACTTTATAAGAATTATGTGTGCCTTCAGTATTGATGGGATTGACCTCTGCTTGAAGATGGCCTTGTCCCCTATATAGAACAGTATTGAGATTATCTTATCATAAAGGACCATTATCTCATCGATTGAAAGAAGATGATTGATTTGCCTTATTTCCATAATCCATTGAAGGTCATACATCACAATATGCTGGATAAATTCAGGAACCTGACCATAGAGATCAAGTGAATCATTTATGATGCGAATCATATACTCGTCGATTCTTGTTGTAAAATAAGACTTGTGATTAGCTGAATCTGATATTAGGGAGGTGTTTTCACTTTCCTTTTTCCTGTAATAATATGTGCAATTGTTCAATAAACCTAAAAGAGGATTTCTAAGCAATATCTGATTGATGAGCAATGCATCCTCTGAAACTGAAAGATTTTCATTGAATACAACAGGAATATAATAATTCAGGCTTTTCCCCTTAATATAGGGTTCCATATCCGTTTCAAGTGCAGACTCATTGTGGATTTCGGAAATTGAAGGAATGTATGGAGACTTGATTCTGTTGAATTCACGGTTTTTGATAACTTCCCTTCTAAAGAAGGCTGAAGCTGAAGACAATTGGATAAATTCAGGAATTTCCAAAAGGTTTACAATGCCGCTGCTTTTAAACTTGTAGTTAAGCGGATGATCTCCACGTTTTGCACCTGCAAACTTGATAGGAATTGCAACCATGTCAACATACTGGTAATCGTCAAGGAATATGTCAACCCTTTCAAAGGTCTTCTTTGAGATATAATCATCACTGTCAAGGAAATTGATTATTTCCCCTTCAGCAAGTGAAAGGCCAATGTTTCTTGCATGTGCAGGACCACAGTTGATATTGTTTGAGACAAGTAGGACATTATCCGGAAAGGCTTCAATGTACTCCCGAACAATTGATTCAGTATTGTCACTGCTTCCATCATTTACAACAATAAGCTGGATATTTTCCTTAAAGTCCAGACTTTGATTGACAAGTGAATCAATAGCTTCCCTTATATACTCTCCAGAGTTATAAGCCGCCATCACAACAGAAAATCTAAATACCAACCCAATATCCCCTATTTTTTGATTAAACAAATAAGCAAATAAATATTTAATGATTAATGATTAATTATTAATGATTAATTTTTAATGATAATTATTAATGATTAATATTAATATAAATATTAACTAAGCTTAAGATTTATAATTAATTACAAATAACTGAATAAATTTAAAATTAGCATTGAATAATAAAAGGAAATTTTTATAAAATCATTATTCATTTTTCATTAAGTATATATCTATTTTTAAAAATATAAATAGATAACTTAAAAAAAGAAAAATAAAAAATTTAAAAACTTAAAAACATAAAGATATATATTTTAAATAACAAATTTAAAACTATAAAACTTTAAAAAAAATTTAATTTATTTTAAAAATTAACAGGTGAATCAAGTGGATAATTTAAAAAAGCTATATGCTTTACTTGCTGTATTAATTATTATTTATGTAAGCATTAACTTTTCATATAATGGATTAAATGTATTGCCTGTCTTTTCTGAGGATAATCTTAATATTGGAGGAAATACTGAAGAAATCATCACTATGCAAAACAGTGCTTTTACAAAATTAGAAGGTTTTACTAATGTAAGCGTAAATGAAAGTTCTGTTGATTTAATTGATAGTACTAAAGGCATAACAATACATGTATTCGAATTAGATAATTCTCAAAATTTAGAAAAGATAAAAAATGAGGAATTATCAAAAAATGAAGCCATAACATCCAATCAAACTTTAAATAAAAATGGAGTTACTGTATACTTCATATATGAAGAAGGTTCTGAAAATTATAATGCTAAAATATACTTTAATAAAAATGATCAAAATTATTTAATAAGTGGTAATAATATTAAATATGATGATAGTGATTACTTTATTAAGAGTTGTGAAAACATTATAAACACAATGAACTTACATAAAGAAGGATTCAGCAGATGGTAATAAACTAACTCCTTCTTTTTCTTTTTTTAAAATTATTTAAAAAATACATCTTTTGAATGTTTAAACAAGAATGTCAAAAAAAAATAGAAGAAAACATTAATTGGAAAAAATAAAAAAAATAAAAATAGTGGAATTAAAAAATTATTTGGACAAAATAAATTCAGCCAATTCTAAATCAAACTTATTAATCACTTTAAAATTACTTTTTTCACCTTCAAATAAATAAATGTTCCTATTTTTCATAAAATAAACACCAATAATTTCATGAACTTGCTCTTTTTCAGATTCTGTTAAACTATTTAGGGGTCTGAATTTTTTGGCGGAAAATTCCTATGAATTTTAATTATTTTTATTCATTCTCCTAATAATTTTTCTCTGTTTTAAAAGAATACATTAATATTTTTAGTAATTTAAAAAAAATAGTTCTTAAATATCGTTAAATTTAATTAATTTATACTTAATAAATGTATTAATAGTAATTAAAATGAAGTGTAGATTAAATTTAGATAAAAAAGACCCAAACTATAGTTTATTGAAAGACATATTAAAAATTATGGATTCTAAAGAATCTGAAAAATTTTAGCAACATATGAATTTAAAAATTTAAATAAAACAATATTTAAATTTAAAATCATATTTATAAGCAAGTTAACGATAACTTCATAATTAATGAACTTCAATCCAAAAAGGGACTCTGTAAATACTTTAATATTTCTGAAGTTTTGACTGTCGAAAGAAAAAAATTTCTCATAAAATGAACTATCAAAAACTCATTAAAAGCTTAAATAGAATATAAATTCAAGAAATATAGTAAAAAGGAAAGGAAAAAAGACTTTTATTGTGATGCAACTTCAGTAGATGTAGATATTATTTCACACCGAAATAAAAAGACTAAAGAACATCAGCAAAAATTAAATCTCAAAATGGAGTTTTTTAATCTAAAGGCTTTTATATTGGATTTAAAGCAACTGTTGTAATAAATTACGATTCATGAATCCCTTGTATTTTAATCCATTCTGAAACTCCAAATGATGAAAAACTTTTAAAAAAAAAATTTAGAAAACCCTCAAAAAGAGGAATAAATTAAAAAATGAGATATATTAGCCTTTAATAAAGGTTATTACAACTAAAAAAACTACCAAATGAGAATCAGCAAAATTAAAATTGTCCCTTTCATTTTCCAAAAAGAAAAATTTAACAAAACAAGACTTGATAATAGTTTAACTTATCCTTCAGCATATTTAACAAACATAAGAAAATATTAATAATAAAGACTTTTAATCGATTAAAAAAAAAAAGAATTATTAGAAAAATTTAGTTCATGGAAAAAATTCAAACCAGCTAGGGGGGGGAAATCAAAGATTTTTTTTCAAATTCTTAAAGCAAGGTTTGAATATAAAAGAAATCCATAAATATACACTAAAATCAGGCAAACAGAATATTTAAATGTATTTTTAGGAGCACTGATAGTATCACAAGGATTTAACTCAAAAACAGCCATACAACAATTATCCTAGAACAAATCGTCAAGCCCCTAAATAATTTTTAGAAAAAAATTAAAACAGTATTAAAACCAGTTAAAAGTTTTTTACATATTCTAATCTCTTCTAAACAAATCTCTGGTATATACCTTATCTATAACGTCACCAAGAATGTCTGCATCAAATCTATTTGCAAGAATGACATCACTTTCACTCTTGAAACATTCCAGATTATTTACCACTTTTGATTTGTAAAATTCGCTTCCATCATCCAAAGTTGGTTCATAGACAATTATAGAAATCCCTTCTGCTTTTATACGTTTCATAACATCTTGTATAGCTGATGCACGGAAATTATCACTATTACTTTTCATAGTAAGACGATATATGCCCACAGTATCCGGATTCCTTGAAATAATCTGATCTGCGATAAAATCCTTACGAACCATATTTGAATCAACTACAGCTTTTATCATAGTCTGTGGAACATCCTTATAATTTGCCAAAAGCTGTTTTGTATCCTTAGGCAAACAATATCCTCCATATCCAAATGAAGGGTTATTATAATGTCCGCCAATACGTGGATCCATACACACTCCATCTATTATCATCCGAGTATCTAATCCCTTGGTTTGAGCATAGGTATCAAGTTCATTAAAGTAACTTACCCTTACTGCAAGATAAGTATTGGCAAAAAGCTTAATAGCTTCAGATTCTGTTAAATGAGTTAATAATATAGGAATATCCTGTTTATCAGATCCTGATCTATTTTCTTCTTCTCTGGCACCTTCTAAAAGAAGATCTGCAAACATCTGCCCTTCCTCTTTCTGATCATCATCACATCCAACTACTATACGACTTGGATGAAGATTATCATAAAGTGCCTTTGATTCTCGAAGGAATTCTGGACTGAATATGATATTATTAACCCCATACTTTTCACGAACTGACTCAGTATATCCAACTGGTATTGTTGACTTTATAACCATTAGAACATCAGGATTAACTTTAAGAGTCCATTCTATAGCGTCCTCAACAGCAGATGTATCAAAGAAATGATTAACATCATCATAATTTGTTGGTGTGGCTATAATTATAAGATCAGCATTCTTGTAAGCAGATTCTTTATCTGTGGTTGTATAAAGATTCAATTTTCGCTTCCCCTCACGAGTCTCTTTAAAGAATCTTTCTATCTCATCATCTTGGATAGGGCTAATAAATTGATTTAGTTTTTCTGCTTTTGATTCTGTAGTTGTAATAGCTGTAACATCATGTTTTTGAGCAAGTAAAACAGCAAGTGAAAGTCCTACATATCCTACACCTGCAACTGTAATTTTCATTTTTATTTCTCCTACATACATATTCTAATTTTTTCTAACTTAAACACAAAATCTATGTGCAAATTTAAATTGAAAAGAATAGTATTATTTTTTTATACTATTATCTTTCTGTTTTTCATAATGAATAAAGATTACTCTTAATTACTCTTTTTTAATTTAATTATAATTTTAATTAAATGAATTTAAAAATAATGACAAAATAAATTTTTTATATGTGAAAAAATAATTTAGTAAAAAAAATTGATAACTCAAAAAAAAATAAAATGCAACAAAACCACTAGAAAATAAAAAAAATAATAAAAAAAGTAAGGAATTTATAATATTAAATAATTTTAACATTAAAATTTTCTAGTTAAATTACTCCTAATCTAAATAAAGTTCTAAATTAATATTTAAGAGAGTTTTTTAAATAAATATTTCTAGATAATAATTTGTTATTATAATTTGATAAGTGTTTATTTTCTTCCTGAAGCTTATTATATGAAATCAATAAATTTTTTAATTCAATATCTAATTTTTCGAATTTATTTTCTAATTCCTCATTATTTTCTAAAATTGTTAAATTGTTTTTTCTTAAAACTTTATTTTTTAATATCAAATCATTATTTAATTTATTTAAATGATCTTTCTCCAAAATAATTTTTTCTTTAAAAGAAGACAACTCATCAACCCTAGAAACCAAACTCTCATTCTCTGAAACCAAATCATCCCTCAAAGAAGACAACTCATCAATCTTAGTAATTAAATCTTCATTAAAAGAAGATAATTTTTCTATTTTTTCATTAGACGAAATTGATAAATCTTTAATATGTTCAATTTGACTATTCATATTTTTTAGGTTATATGACTCAAATAAATTTAATAGTTTGATACTTATATTATAATCAAAAAAATTTGTGGAGTTCAAAACCATATTGAAAATATTCTTATTTTTTTGACTTAAAACATTATAAAAATCTTTGGATATTCTTCCATAATCAGAAATACTTATATAATCTTCTTTAATTTTATTAAAAAATAGATTAGCATATTTAGATTCAACTTGATTTAATCTAAAATTAGTGCTACCTACTTTTTTATTACATAAATCATGCTTATATGTATCATAAAGATTAAATTCTTTAAAAATTTGAATAATCCTATTATTTACTTCAATAATGTCAATATATCTTTTATCTTTTGATGAAATAATGGAATCATTTCTCCGACATCTGTAATATAAATGTTTAGGATAGAAAAAAATTTTTTCTGATCTTAATAATAATTCATAAAATAATATTTCATCCTCAAAAATTATATCTTCAGGAAATTTAAAGTTATTATCTAAAAAAAACTTTGTATTATATAGTTTAGATGTAGGGGTAACTGCAAATTTAAAAATTAAATTACCTAATTCTTTAAAATTGAAAATATTATCTTTAACTTTTTCGTATATAATATCCATATTATAATATTCATTTTCATAAATCTCTTTAGTATTTTCATCATAGTTTATTAATCTATATACTACAAAATCAACAGATTTTTCAATTGCTACATCATATAATTCTTTTAGTGAGGTGGGTTTTAAAAAATCATCAGCATCTAAGAAAAATAAGTATTCTCCAGAAACATGTTTTATTGCATTATTTCTCGCATTTCCCGCACCTTTATTTTCTTGAGAATAAATTTTTATCCTAGAATCTGATGTAGAATAATGTTCTAAAATATCTAAAGAGTTATCTGTAGAACCATCATTAATACAAATTATCTCAATATCTTCCATAGTTTGATTAATTACACTATCCAAACATCTGCTAAGATATTTTTCAACATTAAAAACAGGAATAATAACTGAAATTTTAATTTTTGACATTATATCTCCCAAATATTATTTTTTAAAAGGTTTTTTAAATTTTCTTAATGATTCTGTACTTTTCCAAGCATCAGAATTTAATATTTCATCATATAAATTCCTATATTTCCAATATTCTTTTCTCAGATTATTATTTTCATCTTCTAATAATTGTTTTTTCGTTTTAAGTTCTCTAAAATCACCAATATTATTTTTTGAGATTATTTCATCTTTTTCTTCTAATAATAAATTATGTTTACTTTTTAGTTTTTCAACAGTAGCAAAATTTGATATTTTCATATATTCTTTATAAGAATTTGATTTCAATACTGATTGATATTTATATAAATTTTCCCAGATAGAATATCTATGTTTATCCAAATAAACAAATTTCATATCACGATAATTTAATTTATTAAATTCCTCTTTAGTTTTAGTGAAATATTTTTCAGCAAATGAATAATCCAATCCCAAATATTCTGATTTTGAACCATAATAATTTGCATAATCTAATACTTTAGAATTATTTTTATATAAATCTCTTTCTTTATGATTATTATAAGTATGACTTCCAATAAATCTGACTACATCCAAATAGGAAGTGATTAGATTAATTTTATAAATATCAAAATTTGTTTTAAAAGTTTCATAAAGGTTATTTTCTTTTAAAAATTCCTCAACATTATCACATATATCAAAAACGGTAAATACTTTAGAATCAACTTGATTTAAATATAAATTCAAAGCACCATATTTTCTTGGATTTATATACTCGAACAAAAATTTAGGTATATAAGATAATTTTACTGAATTTAAAATTGTCTTTATATGGAATGAAGACTCACATTCTACAACATTTTCCAAAAATTTTAAATCAAGAGTGATGAATTCTTTTTTATAGAATTTATATAAATTATCAAATGAAGAATTGAAAATTAATTTGGAAATAGCATCATAATTAAAAGAATGATAATTATAATTTACATTTGTAAATATCTTATCAAAGTTGATTTCTTCAGAATTTAAAGACATTGGACGATTACATAAAACCATTTCAGAACCATTCATAGTCATATTTTCAAGGAAAATTTTCAATGCATTTTCTTTGAGTATTGCATTTGGTTTAAAGAAATAAATATAATCTCCTCTTGATTCACTTAATCCCAAATTATTTGCATATCCAATATCTTTATAATTGGAATATAAAATTTTTATACGAGAATCTTTAGATGATAAATTTTCCATTAAATATAAAGAGTCATCAGAAGAATCCATATTGATTAATATAATTTCTATATCTTCAATAGATTGATTTAATATACTATTTACTGATTTTAAGATAGTTGAATCATCATCAGAAAATGGAATAATCACAGATATTATGGGATTACCATTTAAATGCTCTTTAAATTCATTTAATCCCATATATTTTAAATAAAGATGATTTTGTAATCTTTTTAAGAAATTTGGATGGTCTTTAAAGATTTCTTGTATGCACTCTAATGCCATTTTTGAATTTTCTAAATCTAATCTGCCAATAAATAAGAAAATCTTATGGAAATATTCATTTTGACGTCGAGAAAATCTATTGTCTTCAAAATAATCAAAAACCATTTTATAGTGTAATAACTGATCATATAACTTTCTATAATTACTAGCTTTAGCAACATCACTATTATAAACATAAGCATATAAATCAGTTGCAACAGCAAAGATTTTATCTACTTTAACTAAAATTTCAGCTAAGAATACAGGATCTTGACCTCTTAATAAATCTGGGAAAAAGATTTCATTAGATATTAAGAAATCTCTCTTAAAAATATTTTTATAAAAAGACCAAGGAATTCCATATGCTTCGGGTAAAATTACATCATCAACAGTATAATAATGGAAAGGTCCAAAAGGTTTAAAATCGCCTTCTTTATCTACATCATGCTTGATATTTGCAGTAACCATATTAGCATTATTACTAAAAGCAACATCATACATTTTTTCAAGTGCATCGTTATCCATAAAGAAATCATCAGCATCTAAAAATGCTATATATTCTCCTTTTGCCTCTTGAATACCAAAATTTCTGGCTTTTCCAGAACCTGAATTTTTTTGATTTAAAACTGTGACAAAATCATAATTATTTTGATAATCTTTTAAAATTTCTAAGGAATTATCTGTAGAACCATCATTAATAAAAACAATTTCAATACTATCTAATGTTTGTTCAAGAATACTATTAACAGACCTTTTCAAGAATTTTTCACCATTGAAAACAGGCATGATTACTGAAATCTTATATTCATGAGAAAAATTTTCTTTTTCATTTAACTTTAAACCATCCGTAGTAAAATCTTCAGGAACTAAATTAATAAATTTTGGTTCAACCACATTTTTATATTTTATTAAATTTTCTTTAGAATTTAATTTCTTTTCTAATTGAGATTTCTGATAATTAGTTTCATTATATTGTGTTCTAAAATAAGTTAACTGAGAATGTAAAAACTCATTTTCTTCTACTAATTTATTATAATCCTCATTTGAAGTATTCAATTTTCCTTCAAAACGTGACATAAATAACGGAGAAGCATATTTAAAATATAACTTTTGAAAATTAAATTTCATATGAGTTTTGACAATATCTTCATCAACTTTCATTACAACATTATGAATATTTTCACATACATCATAAGATAAATCTTTATCTGAATTACCATTGTTCTCCAATATTATTTCTATATATCTAAATAAGCGATTATAAAACGAAACTAAAATATCGTTATTTTTACATCCATATTTCTCTAAAATATCAAACATTTCCAATACTCGTTTCATAGGAATATTATAATCATTTAAGCTATTAGATGAGGAATTAGGGTTAGATTCTCGATAAAAATAAAAAGCATCATCAGTATAAATTATACTTCTCGCACAGATAGCTGTTTCATAGAAGAATGGGTTATCAACCCATCCACCACCAGGTTCCTCCATAAATTTAATATTGAATTTATCTAAAAAAGATTTTTTATATATTCCAGCCCAAATTGAAGGATGCCCTTCTAAAAATTTCACTTCATCTTCTAATGTAAAGGATTCATTTCTTGAAATGTTTGATTTAAAAATATCTTTTTTAAATATTGGATTATTACTGTCTGCATCATTGAAATGGTAAAAATTACCTTTTATAATATCAATTTGGGAATCTTCAGATAAATTATATAAACTTTCAAACATATTGATATCTATATAATCATCTGTTTCCACAATGGAAATATATTCTCCATTAGCCTCATTTAGACCTAAATTAACCTGATATCCATAACTTTTTTTATCCGATTTAAGTAATTTTATTCTAGAATCCTTCTTAACAAATTTTTCTAGAATTTCTAAAGTCCCATCAGTAGATCCTGCATCAATACATATTATTTCTAAATCGTGAAGAGTTTGGTTAATTACACTATTAAGACATTCCTCAATATAATTTCCAACATTTAATGAAGGCATAATTACAGATACAATTGGATTTTTTAAACTCATTACTCATCACCTATATTAGAATTTTTTAAAATTTTACCTATTTTAAGACTATTTGAAGATAATAAATCATTATCAACATTTTTTAAATTTACTATAACCTTTTTTAAATGATTATTTTTCTCAGTTAATGAATTAATATCATTTTTTAAATTATTCAATTCCTTATCAGAAATTTTATCAGAGGAATTAATATAACTTGATAAATCATAATTTTTTACTAATAAATCAAGTTCCTCAGAATTATTAGAAGTTAGAATAGAATCTAAAAGAAATTTATTTCTAGGAATTAAAATTGTTTGTAAATATTGATAAAATTCTTCTGTATATACCCAATTAATGAAATTTTTTTGTAATTCATCAAAAAATTTATCTTTAAATTCTGGTTTAATTTGTGTAAAACGTAAAAATGATAAGGAAATTTTTCTATTATATAATCTTACTTTAAATAAATCAGATAAAACCCCATATTTTTCAAAAACATCAATAATCATAGTATTTATTGCTATTGAATCAGTAAAACGAATATCTCCCGCCATAGTAGATGAATTCTCATACCAACGCCTATAAAATAGATGTTCTTTTAAAAAATAAATACTATTAGCAGAAATCAAAACTTCCCAAAAGAATATATTATCTTCAAAAATTAGACCTTCCGGAAACTTAATGCCGGAATTTACAATAAATTCTCTATTATATAATTTTGTCCAGGGAGTAACCGCTATCTTCAATGCTAAGTCCCCTAAATCTTTAAATGAAAAAATTGAGTCGCCTACAAAATTTGCAACTTCATTCATACTGTAATTTTCTGCTTCATAAAATCTGTCATTTGCATCATCATAATTAATTGCCTGAAATAAAACAAAATCAACTTTCTTCTCTTCAGCCACCTTATATGTTTTTTCTAAAGCATCTAATTTTAATTTATCATCAGAATCCATTAAAAATAAATATTTCCCTTTAGCATAGTTCATACCTACATTAGTTGCAACAGCATGACCCCCATTTTCCTGATTGATAACAGTAATACGACTATCTTTTTTAGCATATGATAATAATATATTTAATGAATTATCTTTTGAACCGTCATTAACACAAATAATCTCTATATCATCTAAAGTTTGATTAACAATACTGTCCAAACATTCTTCCAAATAATCTTCAACATTATATATAGGTATTACAACAGAAACTTTTACCATAAATTCACCTAGAAATTTTATCTAACAATCCACAATTGAAAATTTAATTTTCTTTAGTTCTTACAAAACTTCACTATTTATAAAGTCTAAAATATCATCTTTCGCATTTTCATCTTCCATAGCAAATTTTAAAGAAGTTTTTAGCCAATCAATCCTATTTCCGATATCATAAGACTCTCCAACAAAGACTTTTGCATATACTTCATCAAGTTTTGCTAAAGCATCTGTTAACTGTATTTCTCCACCATAACCAGGTTGAACATTTTCGATATGGTCAAAGATATCTGGAGTTAAGAAATACCTCCCCATAATAGCTAAATTACTTGGAGCCACTTTAAGAGGTGGTTTTTCTATTAATTGATCGATTTTATAAACATTATCTTCAACTATTGTTCCTCCAATAATACCATAACGCTCTACTTTTTCATCAGGAACTTCCTCTACTGCAATAGCAGACTTACCATACTTTTCATAAACATCTATAAGTTGTTTTGTACAAGGGTTTTCACCTTTTGTAATTGTATCACCTAACATAACAACAAAAGGTTCATCCTGAATATGCTTTTTAGCACAGTATATCGCATCCCCCAGACCTAATTGCTTTTTTTGCCTAATAAAATGAATATCTGCCAAGTCTGAAATGTCCTTTACCTCTTGTAAAAAATGTTCCTTATTATTTCTTTTTAAATGATGTTCTAATTCAAAAGACCTATCAAAATGATCTTCAATTGAGCGTTTTCCTTTTCCTGTAACAATTAATATATCATCTACACCAGACTCAACTGCTTCCTCAACTACATACTGAATTGTAGGTTTATCATAAACCGGTAACATCTCTTTTGCCTGTGCCTTAGTAGCTGGCAAGAATCTTGTACCTAAACCTGCTGCTGGAATAACCGCCTTCATAAAAATTCCCCATTAGTTAATTACATTAATACTATATTATATTAATGTATATTATATTATTCATCATATAAATAATATACTAAAATATTAAAATTTTAATAATAAAAATTAAGATATATTAAAAAAATTTTTGTTTTAAAAAAAAATGAAAACATTGAAAAAGAAGATTAAATAAAAAAAAACTAAACTTGTTTTGACTTATCATATATAAAAATTTAAATAAAAAATATTAAAGAAAAAATAAGAAGTCTTGATTGACTTATTCAAAAGAGTCAACTAGTTTGAGAGCTTCTTCAATTACTTTCCACATATCAAAATATTGGTACATGCCTAATCTTCCACCAAAGACAACTTTTTCTTCTTTTTTTGCCAAACACTGATATTTGTCAAATAATTCAGAATTCTTTTCATCATTTAAAGGATAATAAGCTTCTTCTCCCTTTTCCCAAGTTTTAGGATATTCTCTTGTAATAATAGTTTTTTGGGATTCAGAAGATTCAAAATGCTTATGTTCAATTATTCTTGTAAATGGAGTTTCTGCATCAGTATAATTTATTACGGCATTTCCCTGATAATTTTCCATATCTAAAGTTTCAAATTCAAACTGTAATCCTCTGTATTCAAGTTCTCCAAAGCAATAATCATAATACTGATCAATCATCCCAGTAAAAAGAACTTTATCTGCAATACTAAGCCATTTTTCCTTATCATCAAAGAAATCAATATTTAATCTAACTTCAATCCCCTCTAACATCTTTTCAATGATTTTTGTATATCCTCCAATAGGAATTCCTTGAAAAAGATCATTGAAGTAATTATTATCAAAAGTAAATCTTACAGGTAAACGTTTAATGATAAAAGAAGGCAATTCTTCACATTTCTTTCCCCATTGCTTTTCAGTATAACCTTTAACAAGTTTTTCATAAATGTCTTTTCCAACAAGGGAAATTGCCTGTTCTTCAAGATTTTTGGGTTCAATAATATTTGCTTCACTTTTTTGCTCTTCAATCTTTGCCTTAGCTTCATCAGGATTCTTAACACCCCACATTTGATAGAACGTATTCATATTAAAAGGAAGATTATATAATTCCCCATTAAAATTAGCAACTGGAGAATTAGTATAACGATTAAATTCAGCAAATTGATTAATATAATTCCAAATTTCTTTATTGTTTGTATGAAATATATGGGCGCCATATTTATGGACATTTATGCATTCTTTTTCTTCAGTATAAACATTTCCGCCTATATGATCTCTTTTTTCAATTACAAGACACTTTTTACCTTTTTTATTCATTTCATATGCAAAAACTGATCCAAATAGACCAGAACCAACTATCAAATAATCATACTCAACCATACTATCACAAAATAAATTATTAATTTAAAAATTTTTATAGACTTGATCAGCAGCCAAAACTTCAGAATATTAAAGTATTTACAAAATCCTTTTTTGGATTGAATTTCATTAATTACGAATTTAACATCAAGTCAATAACATGATTATAAATATAATTTTAAAAGTAATATTGTTTTATTTAAATTTTTAAAACTATATGCAGCTAATATTTTTTTAGATTCTCTAGAAACCAAAATTTTAAATATTCATTCAACAAGTATAATTCGGGTCTTATTTATCAAAATTTAATCTATGCTTCATTTTAATCACCGATAATATATTTAAAGCATACTATTTAAATTTAACAATATTAAAGACCTATTTTTTGAAATTATTAAAAATATAAATGTATTTTTTAAAACAGAGCAAAATTATTAGGATAATGAATAAAAATAAGGAAAATTCACAAACCTTTTTAAAAACATTAATTAATCGCTAAAAGAAAGTTCTCATCTTATTAATAAAATTATTTTTAAGCTCATTGTTTTCTTCAACCAGTTCCTTATTTTGTTCTTGAATCAATCGATAATTTTCCTTAATTTTATAATATTCATCAGCAGTTTTCTTTAAATTTTTTAAATAATATTCCAAATCTGCAATTTCTTTAGATAAGCTATCAATTTCTTTATTTTTTTGGCAAATGATATTTTCCTCGCAAATGATATTTTCCTCATAATTTAACATGCTCTCTAAACGCATAATATATAAATTATTGCAATCCTCTTTATGTTTTTTTATATTCAATTGGCTCCTATTTTCATAATCCAAATAATCTTCACCAAATTCTTCCACATTATAGAGATTCTCATTTTTTAAAATTTTATAACTGTCCTCCAAATGAGGATATTTATTTGGATTTAATGATTCCATATCAAAATTATTATGTCTTAAAACAAATTCCTCATAAGTCTTGGAATTGACAATATGAACATAAATTGGAAGGTTTCTAAAACTCATCTGTTCAAATTCATCTGAAGTGATTAAAAGAGATTCAAAGAAGGACTTGATCTTTATGAAATATTCCTCCTTGTAATCTTCCTCCATTGAATTAATCTTAGCATAGAAATGACGGAAGGAATAGTTTAAAAAGTCCAATCTGAATTCATCCATAAAACCATATTCTATAAGGAAGTCCCTCACTCCAATCATGACATCATAAAAAACAATAGATTCCTTTTTATCCATATAGGAGGTTTGAAGTGATGGGTGGCCAGTTTTATTATAATGATAAAAGATTTTTGGACAATAAGCAATTTTTTGTGCCAACAACAAGGACTTTATATGGAACTCTATATCATTAAACATTTTATGCCTTGGAAATTCAATCCCATTATCTTTTAAAAATGAAGATTTGTAAAATTTAGTCCAAATGACACCGAAAAATCCGCTTAAAACCTTATTGTGAACATATTTATAGTTAAAAATAAATGAGCGGTAATCTTCGGAAAAATCTTCAAAATGAATAAAATCCCGAGTGTTTTCTTTAGTTAAATCACCGTCATCATTTTCCAAATACCATCTATTGTCAAATAAAATCAAATCAGCATCAAGATTTTTGGCATGATTATATAAAAGCTCACACATGCTTTCATCAATCCAGTCATCAGCATCCAAAAATACTATATATTCTCCCTTTGCATGATTCAAACCATTGTTTCTAGCTTGTCCAGCTCCAGAGTTTTCCTGTCTGAGAATGATAAAACGTGAATCTTTCCTAGCGTATTCATCTAAAATATCTGCAGAGCCATCCTTAGATCCATCATCCACACAAATAATTTCAATTTCCTTTAAACTTTGATTAGATGCAGAATCCAAGGATTTTTTTAATAATTCTCCAGGATTATAAACTGGAATAATAATTGAAACCTTTACATCATTCATTTAGTTCACCAAAACTCCACATTATCTTTTTTTGCAATTAAGAGCAAATTCTTTAGTTAAATAATAATAATGATAATAATAATAATAATATAATGATAATAATAAACTGATAAAATAATTCAATAATAAAATAATGAAATAATCAAATGCTAAAATAATAAAAATATTAAATAAAAGCTAAAATAATTTAAAAAAATAATAAATAAAAAAAATATTAAAAATTATTAATTTTTTAATTTAAGCTTACGGCAAATAAACAAGCTATGGCTTACGGGCAATTAAACAAGCTTCAAAATAGGGTTTTGCTTCAGGATTCTCATCAACAAGCGCATATTCAATCTTGAAACCTATATATTTGGCCAATGCATATAATCCTCCAGTATGGAACCTATAACAGTTGTCCATATGATAATCATGTTTTCCACCAGCAGATGGGACAACAATACATATAATTCCATTAGGCTTTAAAACACGTTCCATTTGACTTAATGTAAGCCAAAAAAACTCCAAATGTTCAAAAAAATGACTGGAAAAAATCACATCATAGGAATCATCCTCAATCTCATACCAATTATAAATATCATGGACAATAATATCTGCCTTTGTGTCTTTCTTATTATCCAAGGAATGATATTCCCAATTTTTTTCATCAAAAATCTTTTTATAATCAAATTCTCCAGTGCTGTCAAATGAAGCCAAATTAAGAATCTTAAGATTTTCATCAGTACTTAAATAATTTTCCTTAAACCATTCAATCTTTAAATAAGAATTTTTATGCATACTTTACCCTTATTGTTTTATATATAATTATATTATCAAGAAACTATTTAAGTTTTTAATAAATAAGTTAAAATCTTTAAAAATCATAGTTTTAATAGTGAATTAGAATTTTAAAAAATGATTTAAATGGCTTTGTGAAATCTATAAAATTTTATAAAAAATTATAAAAATAATTATTTTAAATTCTATAAAAGAAAGTTTTAAAATAGTTTTCAACAGTCCCGTTTAAAAAAATAATTACAACTTCAAAAAAACATAAAAAACCAAAAAAATAAATGAATTAAAAAAATATCACAACTTCAAAAAAAAACATAAAAAACCAAAAAAATAAATGATTTAAATAATTATTTATAGTTTTAAATAAAAAAATAAGATTAAGAAAAATGATTTAAACAAAAATTTTAAAATTATTACTCAAAAAATAAAAAAACAAAAAAAATAATCTAGGGGAATGGATCTTGGAGAAAGGAATTAATGAAGAAAATACAATTGATTTTAAATTTTCTGTAGTAATGGCAATATACAATTCAGAGGATTTTCTAAAAGAGGCAATTGATTCTGTAATTAATCAAAGCATTGGATTTGAAGAGAATATCCAGTTAATTCTTGTAAATGATGGAAGTGAAGACAGCTCTTATGAGATATGTCTAAAATATCAGGATAAATTTCCCAAAAACATTATTGCATTAAGTCAGGAAAATGCAGGACAGGCATCTGCAAGAAATCATGGATTAAAGCATATCAAGGGAAAATACATCAATTTTTTAGACAGCGATGATTATTTTGCAGAGGATGCCTTTGAAAAGGTATTTGATTTTTTTGAAAAACACTATGAGCAAACGGATATTGTATCAATACCAATTTATTTCTTCGGCAGGGAAAGAAACCAACACATCCTAAATGGAAAATTCACACAATCAAGAGTAATTGACTTGACTGAAGAACCAAATAACATCCAGCTTCACACAAATTCATCCTTTATAAAAAAGGAATATTTCAAGGAATTTAATTTCCCTACAAATGTAATATTTTCAGAAGATGTGATACTGGTAAATAAGATATTGCTTATTAAAAAAACATTGGGAGTCCTAAACACCACCCAATATTATCTTAGAAAAAGATTTGATGAAAATTCCACAATCGATACTGTAGTGTTTAAAAAGGAGTATTATAATGAAAAATTAAGCAATTATTTTTTATACCTCATTAATTATGCAAAGGAAAAGGAAGGGGAAATACCTGAATTTTTATTATATGCCTTGGCTTATGATTTGCAATGGATTTTTGAACAGGCCGAACTATCCATTTTAGATGAGGATGAAAGGGAAGACTTTTTCAAATACTTAAGGGAGATTCTGGATTATATACCAAGTCATATGATTTTAAATAACCAATACATTAAAAATCCATTTAGAAGGGATTATTTCTTATACATGAAGGAAAATGATTTGCATACTGAAATAAATGAAAACAATAATGTTTTATTGAAAGTGAATGATTTTACAATAGACAATATTCAAAACCATAGGATTTGGTTTGACATCATTGAATTTGATGGCGATTATTTAAATATGTCCGGATTATTTAATAGCCTATACGATATAAAAAACATTTCAATTGAAGCAATAAAAGAAAGTGAAAACCTAAAAACAGAAAGATACATAGGAGAATATGCAAGATATACCTCCAGAAGGGATATAAAATTTTTCTCAGAGACTTTCCAATTCAGAAATAATTTTGACATAAGGATTCCAATAAAAGAGAATGAAATTTCCCAAATAAGAATTAGAATCAACTATCACAAGGACGGGAATAACAGGAACTTTGATGAAGACAATATCGTATCAAACTATTTGGATCTTGACTATCAAATCCATGCCAAAATGTCTAGAATAAGCAACTATAAATTTAGAAAATCCAATATAATCTATTTTGACAATAATGTTTTTCATTTAATACCATATTCCTATAAGAATCTTCTGAAGAAAGAGTATTTTTCCATTAAAAACATTTTTAATAGTAAATCCTATGGATATAAATATGCCATCATTCTCAGATTAAGTTACATACTCACATATATCCCTTTTAACAAGTTCGTCAAAAAAGATAAAGAGATCTATTTATTTGAAGATAGAGTCGATAATGCTGATGACAATGGAGAACACCTCTTTAAATATGCAATGACTATTGAAGATAATGTAAAAAAATATTTTGTCCTATCCAAGGACAGCAAGGATTATGAAAGACTATCCAAAATAGGCAAAGTTTTAAGCCATGGATCATTTAAACATAAAATCCTCACTTTTCATGCAGATAAAATAATATCCTCACATCCATATGAAAGTGTTATTAATCCATTCTACGATTCCAGAAAAGACCAAAGAGCACTCTATGCAGGTTTGCTTAATTATAAACTCTATTTCCTCCAACATGGAGTAACCCTTGGAAACATATCATCATGGCTTTCCAAATTCGATAAGAATTTATCATTGATTACAACTGTTTCCCTAAAGGAAAAAGAATCCTTTTTAGAGGAAGGGTATAACTATGATGAATCCATAATTCAAACACTGGGATTTCCAAGATATGATAATTTAAAAAATAATCCGAATAAACAAATCCTGATTATACCTTCATGGAGAAGGTATTTAAGAACAAATAAGGAAAGATTTTTAGCATCAGATTATTATAAAGATTTAAATTCCTTATTGAATAATGAAAAATTAATGGAAATTATTAGGGAAAAAGGATATAATATAGTTTTTAAAGCCCATCCTGAATTAAATAGAACTATTGGAAACAGTGATGAGCGATACATTGACCTATTAAAAATACCTGATGAAATTTACATATCCCAAAATGAGTCATATCAGGAACTCTTCAATAATTCTTCCCTAATGATTACTGACTATTCATCAGTATTCTTTGATTTTGCATATCTTAAAAAACCTGTAATCTATTATCAAAAAGAGGAAGATTACCATTATGAAAAAAGCTATTTTGATATTGAAACAATGGGCTTTGGAGACATAATCAAAACAGAAGATGCATTGATTGAAAAAATTGAATTCTATTTAAAAGAGAATTGTCAAATGGAAGACAAATATAAAAATAGGGTTGAAGACTTCTTCAAATATAAAGATCAAAAGAACTGTAAAAGAGTTTATGATTGGATAAAAGAGAATTGATTTTTAAATTAAATATTCTCAAATAATATGCTTTTTTTAAAAAAAAGAAAAATAAATAATGATAAAAAACTTATCATCACTTATTTAATTATTAAATTATTTAATTACAACACTTTGTTTTTTAGTAATTGCCTTATAGGTATTGTCTCCTGCAAACTTAGCAGTGTAGGAGAAAGTTCCTTTTTTAGTTAAAACAATTTTAATAGTTGCAATACCTTTTTTATTTGTTTTTGCAGAATAAGTCTTTTTATTAACAGTTATGCTAATTTTTTTACTTTTAAGAGCAGTTTTACCTGATTTTAAAGTAACTGCAATTTTTTTAGTGGCAGCCTTTTTAAAGGTGTATTTCTTAACAGTCATGGCTGTGGTCAATGGTTTCAATACAAGTTTTCCATTCTTGCTTACAGCGCTGTAAGTTTTATCTCCAGCAAAACTAACTGTATAAGTATAAGTTCCTTTTTTAGCCAAAGTGATTTTTACACTGGCCACACCCTTTGAATTAGTGGTAGCTGTATAAGTCTTACCATTAACTTTAAAGGTGACTGTTTTACCGGATAATGCCTTTGTACCTGCTTTTAAAGTTGTGCTTAATTTTTTAGTGCTGGCAGTTACAGAATAGGATGTAGTTTTAGCAGTTAAACTGCTTGCTGTTGCACCATCCCATCTAACGGTGCCGCTGGATGCAAAACTATTGTCACTTACTGTTGCTCCAGCACCGTTTCCATAAATGTCGGCACCTGCATTAGCCTTGTTACCACTGAAACTATTGTAAGTTACACTGGCAGAACTGCCTTTAATCAAGAAAGCGCCGCCTAAACTTGCTGCAGTATTATTGGCAAAATCATTATGACTTACTGAAATGCTATTACCTAAAAGGTATGCTGCTCCACCACTGGTTGAAGAGGAACCTGCCTTAGAACTGGAAATATTATTGTAACTAAGTTTTGAACTGTTTCCTTCAAGATAAATGGCTCCTCCACTTCCGGAACAGCTTGCAGAAACTATAGTATTATAGGAGATAACTGCCTTATTGCCTTTAATATTGATGGCTCCGCCATTTGAGGATACAGCCTTATTGTTTTTAAAGGCATTATTGCTAATGGTAATTGCAGTTCCCTCTGCATAAATGGCTCCACCACTCTTTTTTGAATAATCTCCAGTAAAACTGTTGCCCTTAATGATTATGGTATTGGAACTTGCACCAGCAACCCTTATTGCACCACCAAGAGCACTAGCATAGTTTTTAGAGAAAACATTATTTGAAACAGTATTATTTTGACAATTAATACTAATTGCACCACCATAAAGGGAAGTGTTGTTAGTAAATGTATTGTTATCAACAATATTTCTTAAACCATTGCTTTCAACGGCAGTGCCTTCAACATCAATTGCACCGCCATCACGGCCAGCATAATTATTTTCAAAAATATTTCCTTTGATTATATTGTCATTACCTAAGGCATTGATAGCCCCACCAAGACTGTCAGTAGCCTTATTGTTTTTGAAAACATTATTTTCAAATAAGGAATTGCTTCCCTGTAAACGAATAGCTCCACCACTGCCCTTTACAGTATTTGAAATAAAAATGCTGTTAGTCACTACATGATTATTGTTTTTTAAGAAAACCGCACCTGCAATGGATCCATCTGCAGAATTATTCTTAAAAGTACAGTTGCTAATGGTGAGATGATTTCCAGAAGCAGAAATGGCTCCTGCACCGTCATCCTTATAACCATTTAAAAAGTTAATGTCACTTAACACCACATTATCTGCAGTAATTGAGAAAATTCTTCCGGATTTTTTAGCGTCAATTGAATGTCCATTTCCAATGATTGAAATGGATTTGCTGATTGTAATTCCATTAGTTGTAAAACCGGAATTATAATTATAATCCCTATCTAAAACTATGCTGGAATTTTCCTGAGCACTGGAAATGATATTTCTTAAGTCATTGAAAGTTCCAGGTTCAAAAACTGTAGTTTCCTCTTCATTTGAAGAAGTGTCTGTTTCATTACTTACTGTATCCAAACCAGTTCCATCTCCATCACTTGAACCAGTTTCGCTTTCTCCAATATTATTTTCATTATCAGTATTATTATCTTCAACAGTTTCATCATTATTGTTGCCATCATCACTTAGGACAAGGTCATTGCCACCATCATCCTGAGTTAAATCAGCATCATTTGCAACTGCTCCAGTATCATCTGCAGAAACAAATGAAATTGATACAAAGAACAAAATCAACAATAATGAAATTATTTTTAAATTTAATCTCATTTATTCACCACATATGTTTTATTATAAATATTTTAGTTTCAATAATATAAAAAATTTATCTAAATTAACTATAAACATAATTTTATATCTTATAAAAATAACTTAAATCATAATCTAATAAAAAAATGATCTCCAATAAAAAAATAACCTAAATCATAATCTAATAAAAAAATGATCTCCAATAAAAAATAACCTAAATCATAATCTTATAAAAATGACTTAAATTAATTATTTAATAATTTAAATGCTTAAAATTAAATTTATTGAATAAATTATATATGCTTTAAGTAAAAATCATCAATGGTTTAATATCCACTCATAAACCCTTTTACAATTATTATCATCTATAAACTTAAAGAAATCCTCAACATTTTCCCTAAAATTATCTTCCATTTCAAAATCATTGCTTATATAAAATTCAATCTTATCAATCAAATCGCTTTCCTTTTCAATCACTTCACCAAAGCCCATTGAGCCATAATCAAAATAACCCTTATCATAATGATAATCCTCATTTGCCTGATAATAAATCACAGGCTTTTTAAGATAGGCAAAATCAAAAAAGACTGAAGAGAAATCAGTTATGAGAAGAGAGGAATTTTTGAATAAAACTTGATACGAACTATCCAAATCCACAATTATCTCATCATTTAAATTAAAATAGCTCAAATAATCCATCATCTCTGCATGGGGCTTAAATATTAACTTATACCCTTTTTCTTTTAAAATTGAAAATAATCTTTCATTATTTAAAAAACTATTTAAATTCCTAAAGTAATCTGAACTTAAAAAAAGATTCCCCCTCTCCAAATCCTTTCTCCAAGTAGGCATGAACAGTATCTGTTTGGAATAATTATTCCTATTTTCACTCAAAAGATCTTTAAAGGCATAGATGTTTTCATTCAATAGATTATCAAATCTAGGAAAACCTAAAACAGGAATGATGCTCTCATCATAATTATATCCCTCATTTAAGAAGGATTCCCTTTCCAAATCTGAAACAGTGAGAATCAAGGAAAGATTATTATTGTATTTTTTAACAAATTTGGAAATGTCATCCTTAGTTACACCATGTTGCAAAAAGAGTCTTTCTGCAGTGATTAAACCGGAATACAATTCCTTATTATCATGTTCATAGAAGGGATTAATGAATTCCTCATTAGTGTAAGAGGAAATGGCCTTTTCAGCGAATAAATATAAAATCTTATGCTTTAGGGATGCAAATGACAAGACATGTGATGAAAAGTCTTTTTTATTATTTTTTGCCAAACCCTTCATATATTCAAATGATTTGCTGTTTCCATTTACTGCAAAATACTTTTCAACATTATCATCTTGCCCCAAGGCATAATCAAATAAATGTTTTGCATTATCATCCGCAAAATCTGTCCTGTCTGAGAAAATCCAAATTCTCCTATTTTTATAAAATGGATATAAAATATAATAAATCAACTTCACATAAATCGAATTTAGATAAAAGTTTGGCTTATCCTTTAAAATTCTTTTAAAATTACTGAATTCGTAACGAATCATAGAAAAATAACTATAAGGAAGTATATGGAGTTTTAAATCTTTTAAAAGAACAATATAATCCTCTTTTGAAAAATAAGCACTGTATTTAGATAAACCAAGATTATGATTAAGGCCAAGCAAGAGTTCATAGGAAGCGGATATTTCACCGTCATCATAATCTATGAAAAACTCCAAATCACTGATTTCCCCCTTGTTTAAGGGAATGCTGACATCAAAATTGAAAAGGTATATCCAGTCATAAGTCAAATATTTGCGAGTATTGCGTTCAGGGGTATTGTATTTGATTTTTTTAGAGTGAAACTCTTCAACTGAATTTGAATTGTATTTGATTTTTTTAGAGTGAAACTCTTCAACTGAATTTGAACCTTTAGCATCAACGGCCTTTTTAAGAACCCTTATGGAAAAATTATTATCATTAAAGTTTGATATAAACATTCCGGAAATATTCAGATTATTATTCTTGATTTCAACAATGTCCAGCCATATTCTATGAATGTTTAATCTGTCAATGGAATAATCTCCTGTTTTTAAAACAAGGAAATTGTCTTCCAAAAGGACATATTCCCTATTTGAAAAGGATTTGCTACCTGTCTTTAAGGAGTCATTGTTATATAAGAACATGAAAAATGACTGGGAATCCTTTTCCAGATTCTCATTATCAATTATGACACTTTTATCAATATGGCTTAAAACCTGATACAAAAGATTCCAAAACTCATCTATCGCCTTATTTGAATCTATGCTTAAGTCAGACCCTTCAGCTTCGCCTTCATCTTCTCTTAAAACATCAAGATCAGGTGTTTTCAGCAACCATTGAAGGTCATAGGCAAAAAGATATTGTATAAACTTAGGAACTTCCCCTTCAGTTTCAATGCAATAGTCAATCAAAACCTTGTAAAAGTCCCTTAACCTGTCTGTAAAATACTCTTTTTTAGTACTTGCAGAGTCAACTGTAGAATCCCTTGCAGTCCTTTGCCTATAAAAGTATTCGCAGCTACTTACAACACCAAGTCTCTTCTTTTCAAGCAAAATTTTATTTATCAGCAAGGCATCCTCAAGATTAACCAAATTTTCATCAAATCTTAAATCCCCAATGGATTCATATTTTATGAAAGCGGAGGATGATGATAGAATGGGATTGTTTGCCTCAAGACTTAAATCAATTACCCTAGTTCCCAAGTCAAACTTATTGTTTAATCTGTGGGGACCATTTCTTCTCTCAAATAGTGTCATTGGTATTGCAAGTATATCTATATTTGATTCATTTTTTTCAAAAAAAGTATAAACATCATTTAATGCATTTAGTGACAAATAATCATCACTGTCTAAAAAATTAATGTATTTTCCTTGAGCGTATTTTAAACCTAAGTTACGTGCACTTGCCTGACCGCCGTTGGTTTTTCTAAGTGCAATTATATTGTTTGGAAACTTGTCCTGATATTCAAGTGAAATCCTGTATGAATCATCACTGCTGCCATCATCAACTAGAATCAGCTGAACATTCTCTTCAAAACCGATTGACTGCTTGACAATGGAATCAATGGCTTCATTTAAATAATCCTCAACATTATATACAGCCATTATAATTGAAAATTTAAATGAAAATTGATCTTTGCCCATAAAAACACCTTAATCTTAAAAAAAAGAAAAAATGAATAAAAATTAACATTTTAAAATTTTAAGGTTTAATTGCAAACCTACCATCAAACAATTTAAAATTTTAAGGTTTAATTGCAAACCTACCATCAAACATTTTAAAATTTTAAGGTTTAATTGCAAACCTATTTTTTCGCTTATTTTTAATAAATAACTTTTGAATAAACTCCAATCTCTCCTCAACCGCCAAATCCTTTAAAATCTTATCTAAATCATCCATTGACAATGTTTCATTACTTGCAAAATCATAGATAAAAGTATCATTCTTGTATACTGCAGTATTTTCAGTATCCTCTGGAGTGAATGTTCCCACAAAATTCTTTGTAAAGAAAACATCTCTTTTAATTACTCTTGCAGGATTTCCAACCAGATAAGTGTTTGATTCAATAATATCCAATGGAGGAATAAAACTTTGAACTCCTATAATCGCTCCAGACCCGATTTTTGATCCTCTTGAAATATAAGTGAAATGATCTATCCAGACATGATCTCCAATAAAAATACTTTCAGAGTGGTTTACCCTTTGGAAGCTGTTAGAATCATAAATCGGATAGGTGTCAATTGTTCTTAATGTAACATTGTTTCCTATTACATTGTCTTCACCAATAATTACATTTTGCCTTTCCTGAACATTAATGCTTAATGGAGCTCCCAAATCATTGTTTTTTCCAATGAAAATTGTGGAATTGTTGCGGATGTAAACCTCCAGAACATAATCCTTATCAGTATAGGACAGGAATATGATGGAATTGTTTCCAACAAAGTTAATATGTGACTTTTTTAATTTTATACCTGAATCACAGAATAAAATATTGTTAAATCCATAAAACTTAATTTCAGAGTTTTCTAAATCTATATCCCCAATTATCTTATTTTCCACCAAATTATCAATGTCATTTGAATTTTTCACTGCTTCCATAAAAATTCAATCCCCTAAAACCATTTTCATAATCAAATAAGAATAAAATAAAATAAAATAATATAAAATAATATAAAATAAAATTAAATATTGGATTTAATTAAATAAATCCAAAACAATAAAAAATAATAAAAAATAAAAAAATATCAGAATGTATTATCTGAATCGGATATTCTTCAATTGTTCCTTATCAGCCTTTTCAGCATCCTTTAGATAATTATTGCAAACCTCATTAACTTCTCCAATTTCTCTCACTCGTCCCTGATCTATCCAAATGGCCTTGTCACACAATTGTCTGATTTGAGGAATGGAATGGGAAACGAGAATAACTGTAGTTCCGGAATCCATTAAGGAACGAATCTTGTCACTGCTTTTCTTTTGGAAATTTACATCCCCTACACCAAGAACCTCGTCAATGATTAAAATGTCAGGCTCTACAATGGTAGCTATTGAAAATCCTAATTTTGCCAGCATTCCTGAAGAGTAATTCTTAATAGGGAAATCTATAAAGTCCTCAAGCTCTGAAAATTCAACAATTTCATCAAACTTGGACTGTAAAAATTCCTTGCTGTAACCAAGAACAGCACCATTCAAATAGATATTTTCCCTTCCGGAATAATTGTGATCAAAACCTGCGCCTAATGCAAGCAAAGGAGAAATCTTACCGTAAGTTTCAACTGTTCCCTCCTCTGGAGGATAGATTCCGGTTATCACATTGAGCAAGGTACTTTTTCCTGCACCATTATAACCGATAACCCCTATTTTCTCTCCCTTGTAAATTTCAAAGGAAATATTTTTTAAAGCCTGGAATCTTTGTTTTTCGGCCTTATTACGTTTAAGAGTACGGATAAAAAGTTCCTTTAAATTATCAATTTTATCATTTGCAACATCAAAGCTTAAGGAAACGTTGTTTACAACAACGGATAATTCCCTATCCTCTTCATGAATAATATCAGATATTAATGAATCAACATCATTAGACTTTTCCGCAGAAGTGCTTTGCGAATCTGAATTTTCAGTTTCCAATTCAGAACCTGTTTCTGAATCATCAGCAGAATCATCTTCAAGCTCTTCGCCTATAAGGTTAGAAATTAAGGAATCAACATCTGTAGCTTTAAAATCATCATTTTCATCCTCTTCAATTGAAGAGTCGGGAACACTCTCTTCCACAGATTCTTCAATTTCACCACCTGAAGAATCAACATCAGCGTCTAAAGAAGAATCCAAAACATCATCAACCCCAGAATCAACATCATCAACTAAAGAAGAATCCAAAACATCATCAACCCCAGAATCAACATCATCAACTAAAGAAGAATCCAAAACATC
>NZ_CALCYR010000204.1 GCF_937906425.1 uncultured Methanobrevibacter sp.
AAAAAGTAAAAAAAAGTAAAAAAAAGTAAAAAAAAGTAAAAAAAGTAAAAAAAAGTAGAAAAGAGCATTTAAACTTACATTTGCTGATTTAAAAATTCAACTACTTCCTCTTCATATGCCTCAAAAGTGTCCTCATTCTTAATGAGAAAATCAGCAGTGGCTATAACTTCACCAATACCAAAGTCCAATTCTCTTTGATCTCTTTCCTTAAAGTCCTCATAAACACTGGAATCGTCCTTTCTGTTTCTAAGGGTTATTCTTTCAAATCTTGTTTTAGGACTTGCATATAATGAAAGTGAAATAAAATCATCAAAACTTGCATCAAACATCTCTATTTCATAGGGACTTCTAATGCCATCTATCAAAACAATCTTGGATTCTGTATATTCCTGCAAAAACTCTCTTATTTTTTCAACAGTTAATTTGGCAACAATGTATTGACCTTGTTCCTCTCTTAATTTTCTTGCTGTTGTTCCAACATTCTCTCCCCTTTCTGCAGCCTTTTCACGGATAATATCTCCCATACAAACTACAACAGCACCTCTTTCTTTTGCCTTTTCAAAAACAAAACTTTTTCCAGAACCAGGTAATCCAGTAACACCTATTACTCTCATGTCAAACCCCATAAAACTTTGATGAATATCTCATTAGAAAATATATTTATCTCTTTAATTGTTTTTATAGTTTTCTTAATTAAGAATATGAAATTAAAAATAATAATTAAGGCCTTTAAATCAAATGATAAAATTAATTTAAGAGCCTTAAATCACATAAAAAAATTAATTTAAGAACCTTAAATCAAGTGAAAAATTAATTTAAGAACCTTAAATCAAGTGCAAAAATTAATTTAAGACCTTTAAATCAGTAAAAAAAATTAAATAACAAAAATCATTATTTTAATTTAATGGAAGCCAATGAGTCCTTTAGGTTTTGTTCATTTGAAAAATTATTAACAATATTTTCCAAAAATTCCCTGTCCTTGTCCTTTCCTTCAGCCTTAAACTTAAGAGCAATTTCAGTCATTAAGGGAACTGCCCTTACAATATTGTCAACAATGCTTATTGTAGACATTTTGGAAGTTCTTGAAAGGGGATTCAAGTCAATGCAGATAATCTTCTTTCCATTTTCAACCAGAACCTCAGCACGATCTCCATCTTCAAGAGGAACAAGCATGACATCTGCCATATAGCTTCCTTCCTTACTTGCAGTAGCTCTTGGACTGTTTAGATTATTGATATATTCCAATTTTTCATCATTTCCGCCGAGAATATTGTCCCAGCCCCTTTCCTTAAATAATCCGGTAATTATTTCAACACGTTCTTCTGTTCTGTAAAATAGGTTAATCTCTATTTTGGAATCGGTAGCCTTTGCAAGTTCTATAATTTCATCAATAGCTAATGCAGTTGTGTTTCCATTTACTGAAAGTACAGGGTTTTCAGCCAAGAGAATTGTTGCAACTGCAGCCTCACATGCCTTTTTTGCAGTTTCAGTAGTCCTTTCACCAATCAGATAGTCAAAGGTTTCTCCCCTTCCATGGGCAATCATACCTGAATCTGCAAGATAACCTTCTTTAAAAGCATTTTTAACCTTATCCCTAAGTAAAAGAGATTGATAACGTGGATGTGTTTTTGGTATCATATATAATAATTGATTTTAAATATTTATAAAATCTTTTATTGGAGGAGAAATTTTAAATAAATGCTTAAAAATAATATTTATAAAATCTTTTATTGGAGGAGAAATTTTAAATAAATACTTAAAAATAGATGAAAAAATTAAAAATTAGACTAAAAAAATAGGGATTTTAAAGTTATTTAATAAAAATAGACAAATATTATAATTCAATAGCAGAATAGATAAAACAGTGAATAAGTGTTAAAATAAATAAATTAAAATTTATTCCAATTGCTTAAGAGTTCCAAACTCCTTTTCATCCAATTCGTTTAGAATTGTTTCAATCTTTTCAAAAACAATTTCCTGAGACTCATCAGCTGAAATGACATGCCAATTGTATAATACAGGTTCAGCCATCTTTCTAACCTTTACCAAGGCATCATAATTTTCAAACATTTCCTCCTTTTCATTCCTCTTTTCCATACGTGCCAAGGATTCTTCAGGAGAAACATCCAAATAAAACATATAATCAGAAACAGGAAGCAAGAAACATACCAATTTATAAACTGGAACTGAAATCAAAGGATGCAAATAGGAAACAGCCAAAGTATACCTTACAACAATCAATGTGTCTGCCTTATTCTTGTATTTAACAATTGATCTGATTGCATCTGCACCATAACACACTGTTGCAATAATTTTATTTAACTTTCCAGTCTTTTGAAGAGCGGATTTGGACTTACGTCCAAAAAAGTTGTCTTGAGAGGGATGTGAGCGAATTATAACAGTTCCATCATCTTTATACTTTTCACCGATAAGCTTAGCTTGTGTATCTTTACCAGAACCATCAAGCCCATCTATAGCAATAAACCTCTTCATTCAAACATCTCACATAAGATTAAAATAATTAAAAAAATGAATGATTAAATTAATTTTACTTTTAAAAATATTAAAATTATTAATCAAATTTATAATTAAAATATATCTAAATTTTTTCCTTAAAACTAATCACATTATTAATTTTATTTATTCTATTTTATAAAGTTTTATAATACTTAACCATAGTTAATGATTTTAAAATATCAAATTATTTAAACATCAAAAATAATCTAACAAAATAAAAATAAGAAAAAATAATTAAAAAAATCCTAAAAAACCAGCCATTAAATAAGAATAAGAAAAAATAATCATTTCAATAAAACTTAATAAACTTAAGAAATATATTAATTAACATGAATACGAATAGATTTGAAACTTTTTTAGATGCAATTTTAGCTATCATAATTACAATTCTTGTTTTGAAGCTTACCCAACCTGTAGCCCCTACACTTGAAGCTATTTGGCCCCTTCAAACAAAATTTTTAACATATCTGACTGTTTTTTTAGTAATCTACAACATCTGGTACAATAACCACAACCTTTTCCAAATGGTTGAAGAGATAAACAATAGGGTTTTGCTGATAAATGGAGTGTCAATATTCATAATATCCCTATTTCCCTATTTTGCAACCTGGGTTTCATTAAACCCCTATTCAATTCCTGCCCAAACAACATATGGACTGATATTTGTCCTATTAAACATTTTGACCTACTTTTCAACAATCGAAGTATACAAATCAAATCCATATAACAAGAAATTACAGGCTCTGCCTCCAAACAAGTATCTCTTTGCATATTTGCCCCTTGCAATTGTGTTTGCAGGTTATATCCTAACATACACAGTCTTTGTTCCGGGAATATACTATTCCTGTTTAATAATGGTAATCACATGGATTGTAGCATATAGGATTAAAAGGCCTGAAATGATTATGGAAAGTGAAAGGTTTGAGGCATTGATTGATGCAATTGTTGCAATCATTCTTACAATCATCGTTTTGGAGATTCCAATGGTTGCAGGAGGATCCTGGGAAGGACTCTTTGAATTGAAACTGGAATTTTTATCATATGCCATAAGTTTCATTGTTTGCTTTAATTTCTGGAACTACAACAACAACCTATTCCAACTTGTTAATTTCATTGATTACAAGGTAATATGGTCAATAGGACTGTCCCTGTTTGTATTGTCCTTGATTCCATATCTTACACAGTTTGTGGCTTTAAACTTCACATCACTTTTGCCTCAAGCACTTTATGGAATTGACTTCCTGATTGTAAACTTGCTTTCAATCTGGTCTTCACGTGCATTGAAAGCATCAGATCCAGGAAACATTGCTTTGCAAATTGCATTGCAGGACTATAAACCTTATATCCTATCTGGAATTTGTATGATAATCGGATTTGTGATTGGAATTCTATTTTACCCACCTGCAATAATGATTTTCTGTCTGATTTCCATTCTTGTAGTATGGTTGGTCCATCATATTCATAAACCAAATGTTTTTAATTAAAAATAAAACATTTTCATTTAAATTATTTATATAATGAAATATAGAGCATTAAAAAGAAGAAAAACTATTCAAATTTTCAAATATTTTACTAAAAAAAATATAAAAAAAGAATAAAAACTATTCAAAATTTCAAATATTTTACTTAAAAAAAAATATAAAAAAGATTAAATCGATTTATTTTCAAAAACAATAGATAATATTAATTAATTGGTGAAAAAATGACTACATTTGAATCATTGGAAGAAGCTAGAGAGTTTTTTAAAGGAGACAGATTTGCAACAGATGCTGGAGCAATATTGGAAAAACTTAGTGAAGATGAAGTAATCTGTTCTCTTGAACTGAATGACAGCCATAGGAATGCTTATGGCGGAGTTATGGGAGGAGTAATATTTACCTTGGCAGACTTTGCATTTGCTGTATTGTCAAATCATTTACACAGACCTACAGTAGGTCAACAAGTAACAATTAACTATATTTCCGCTTCAAAAGGGGAAAAACTCATAGCTAAGGCAACTTGCAGAAAAAACGGAAGAACTGTTTCCATCATAAATGTTGATGTAAGTGATGATTTAGGCCGTGACGTTGCCCAATTCATCGGAACAGGATTTAAATTATAAATAAATTATTAAAAACCAAAAAGATTTTAACTAATTGATTTAGTATTGGAGAGAAGATCATGGATGAAGAAATCAAAAATCCTGAACTTAAGGAAATATTGGCAATTGACCCTGAAGACATGAATGAGGAAGAGTTGGAAATCTTTGTAGAATCATTTATGGACGCTAAATTAATCATTCCAGTTGAACTCATATCAGATGAAGAGAAGATAAAGGATAAAAGTGATGAGGAAATAGCCTTGGATGAGAATATTGACTTTGAAATATATAAATTGGAAGATGAAGAGGGAAATGAATTCATTCCCGTATTAACCGATGATGAAGAGGTTGAAAAACTAGATTTCAATCCTGACGGAATAGTTTTAAGTACAGAGGACTTGGCCAATTTATTGTATGAAAGCGATAACGAAAAAATAGAAGGATTGCTCATTAATCCATTTACAGAAAGATCTGCAGAAATTCCTCTAATTTCATTGTTTGAGTTATTTGACTTGGCAGAATGTGATGACCCTGATTGTGATAATCCGCATCACCATCACGAACATGAGCATGAACACGATCATGAACATTAAAAAGCAATTTATTATTTTTAAACTTTTAAATTTTTAAATTTTTAAATTTTTAAATTTTTAAATTTTTAAATTTTTAAACTTTTAAACTTTTAAACTTTTAAACTTTTAAAACTATTAAAAAAAAGCTATTTTTAGAGAAAATTAAAAAAATAATTATTTAATAAATTTATTTTAAAAAAAATAAGTTTTTTATGAATTTATTTATTAAAAAAAATTAAAATAAGTTTTATTTTAAAAAAAAAGAAAAAATAAGAGTTTTAATTTAAAATTAAAAACTCTTAAACTATTTTTATTTAATAATCATAAAATCAATTAATGATTATTTTTATTGAAATTAAATAATAATTGAATTAATTATTTATCTAAATCCAAAAGCGCTTAATATGCTATTAAAAATACTGTCTAAAGAGAAACCGTCACTGCTTGCATTGTCAATTACATCATTTAATTGTTCCTTATAGCTGTCAGCATCTGCTTGAACTGATTGAATTTGTTCAATTGTGCTTGCAAGGTTATCGATGTCACTGTCTGAAATATTGATATTGTAAGTAGTTGAGTAATCATTAATGATATTAACAATTTCAGCATGATCTGTAATGTTTTCCTCTTCAACAGTGTCCTTTACTTCATCCACTAGTTTTGATAAGTCATCAGCACTGACATTTGAATTTTCCACAATTGCAGCTTGAGTTTGAATCTCATTATTTGCTGCCTCTTTTACATTGTCTGGAATTTCAACATCAGTTGCCTCTTCATATGAGTTCATGATTCCTGCAAGAGCAGATTCCCCAGTAGCTGTAACAGGACTTGTTACATAGACACGTCCACTTTCAATACCTGCAGATTCCAATGCAGATGCATACATTTTAGGAGTAATGGTTGTAATTGTATTGTCTACAAAGACTTCAATATTTCCATTTTGGTTTAAATCCACCAATGCAGAAGAAAATATTTGATTAGAGTTATATGTCTTATGACTAATTCCTGATGAAATTGCATTAACATCAGAAGCTGTAATCACCTTAGTTTCCACATTATTTAAATCTACAGCCGCATTGTTTTCAAAATATTGATCAACCATAGATTTGTAATTTTGATTCATATATGCAGTTTCACCATAAGTTATAACAACAGAGTTAGCATCATCTGCAAAACCGGTTGGAATAACTGACATTGCTACTATAAGAGCAATCAAAATAGAAAATATAGTTATTTTTCTCATTATTTTCACCCCTTTATATTTTCTAATCTTAATTAGACTTCATAGTATATAAATGTAATGTATTTTTAACCTATTTTTTATGAATTTTATAAAAACCATAAGAATTATTTTTAAAAAAATAGGTTTTAAAACATCTGAGATTGAAGAAAATAATTAAAGAAAAAAACAAATTAAACTAAAAATACATTAAAATAGAAAAAAACAATTAAAGAAAAAAACAAATTAAACTAAAAATACATTAAAATAGAAAAAAACAAT
>NZ_CALCYR010000205.1 GCF_937906425.1 uncultured Methanobrevibacter sp.
TTTAAGAATTTTTTAATTAATTTTAATTAATTTTAATTAATTTTAATTAATTTTAATTAATTTTTATTAATTTTTATTAATTTTTATTAATTTTTATTAATTTTAATGTATTTTTAATTTATTTAATTTAATTTATTAATTAAATTTATTAAATTTATTAAATTTATTTTATAACCTATTTTTTCTATTATAATTTGATTTCAATTAATTTAATAAAAATAGAATAAAAAAAAGTTTATTATAAAAATAAACTATTTTTTAACCTTATACTCCATAATAAAGTCTTTTCCCAATGGATAACTGTCAATCAATTCCAATTGTACAGCATCACTCATATAGTCAAAGCCTTCACCATCAAAGAAAGTCTTTGAATCCTTGCCTCCAACAATCATAGGGGCAATACATATCTTAACTTCATCTATCAAACCATCCTTTATCATGGAAAAGTTCAATGTTGAACCTCCCTCCAACATCAATTTTCCTATTCCCCTTTCATAAAGATATTCCATAAACTCCACAAGATCTACAGAATCGCCAGTGGAATAAAAGACTTCACATTTTTCCTCCAATGACCTTGCCCTTTTAACTGCTTCCTCATCGCAGTTCGGATTAGTTTCATCACATATATTGCCCACTGCAATAATTGTTTGAGCATCATCATTCAGGATTCTGAAGTGAAGGGGAGTTCTTGCCCTATTGTCAACAACAACACGAATTGGATTATCCTCCTTTTTGGCATTGATCTTATGAACAGTCAATCGTGGGTCATCTGCCAAAACGGTTCCAATGCCAACCATGATGCCGTCAACATCCTTTCTGATTTCATGAACCCTTTCAAGATCATCACTGCCTGAAATCTCAGAACTGCCTGTTTTTGTAGCAATCTTTCCATCAAGAGTCATTGCCGCATTTAAAATAACATAAGGTTTCATAATATCAAAGTAAATATAATAATTGTTAATATAATCAATCGTCTTTTTAAAATTATATGCCGAATACTTTCCTGGCATTCTTTTCAGTAGTCTCATCTACATAGGCAACATCCAAATCCTGCAATTCAGCTAATTTATTAACTGCACGCTGAACATTCAAAGGTTCATTTCTCTCATCCTTGGTCATTGCCAAATAGGGACTGTCAGTTTCTGTCAGGATTCTTTCAATAGGGATTTCCCTAAACAATTCCTGATGCCTTTGACTATAGCAGACCATTGTTGAACAGCTGATGTAATAATTGTCCTTATCCAGCATTCTTCTTGCTGTCTTAAGGCTTCCCCCATAACAGTGAAAGATTACCTTTGGAATGTCATCATAGTCCTGAATCAGATTGAATATCTTACGTTCACAGTCCCTTCCATGAATGAGAAGGGGCTTTTTATATTCATTTGCAATTTCAACAAAGCCCATGAATATTTCCTGCGGCCTCAACCTCATTGCCTTGTCTGTACAGTAGAAGAAATCCATGCCAACCTCGCCGACAGCCAAAATCTCATCCAAATGATCTATCATCTGCTTGTGAGCTGCATCTATTTCCTCTTGAGGGGAATTTTGTGAACTTACAGGATGAAAACCAAATGTGGGATAAACAAAACCTTCATACTTTTTGGAAAGAGCCAAAGCCTTTTCATTACTTTCAAGCCCATATCCAGAGTTTACAATAGCGTTAAGCTTTTCCCTTGCCCTTGAAATAACTTCCTCTCGATCTGAGTCAAACTCATCAAAATCAATATGACAATGTGTATCTATCATAAAATCACGAATAATATTTTAATAATTTTTTTAAATTGAAATAGTGTTTTTATTCTTTTAAACTTAAAAAACCGTTTTAAATTTTTTAATTAAAAAAACTGTTTTTATTCTTTTAAACTTAAAAAACCGTTTTAAATTTTTTAATTAAAAAAACTGTTTTTATTCTTTTAAACTTAAAAAACCGTTTTAAATTTTTTAATTAAAAAAACTGTTTTTATTCTTTTAAACTTAAAAAACCGTTTTAAATTTTTTAATTAAAAAAAC
>NZ_CALCYR010000206.1 GCF_937906425.1 uncultured Methanobrevibacter sp.
ATTTCTTAAATTGCTTATTTTATGATTTAAAGCATTTTAATGAAAAATAAAAAAAATAGATTTTTAAAAATAAAATAAAATAAAAAAAAACTCTAAAGAGAAATAAAAAAAATAGATTTTTAAAATTATTGCTGCATAAGAACTATTTATTCTTAATTTTCTCCATTAACCCGGACTTACGAGCATAATGGAATAAATAAAGTTGTGCATAACCGGCATAGTCTCCAAAATAATCCATGCCAAATTCTCTTGTTTTATCTGCTGAAATGTCTTCTCCATCAAAATAAAGATGAGAAATAATTCTTTTTATCCAAACATCTGAAGGGAAAGCTTCCATAAATCCAAAACCATACAATAATATACAATCAGCCACCTTAGGACCTACACCAGGAACTCCCAAAGCCGCTTCAAACGCTTCATCATAATCCATTTTAAAAATATCCTCTGCCCTTAAATCTGTGTGAAATATTTTACCTGCCTTTTTCATATATGGAGCCCTATATCCGACTCCACAGGACTTAAGGTTATGGGTATAGCATTCAATCTCATAACTGTGCCCATCAGCATCAGCCTCCTCAATTGGAGTTTCAAAGAAATCCTTAAAATCATCAGGATGCGGAAAAGTATTAAAAACACCGGAATCAAATTCCAGTTTTCTGCCCCAATTATGTTTGATTTTATCAATTGACTTGGTCCAACGGGCAATTGAATTGTTTGCAGAACATATTGAAGAGATTACGCATTCAAAAGGATCCTTTGCTAAAAAAAGTCTTAATCCATTACAGAATCCTATTGAGTCAACAAGCTTTTCATCAGCAGCCAAAAATTCATAGAACTTTTCAAGATCAAAGTCAAGATTATAGATTTTTCCTATTTCCTTTCCTATTTCACTTTCAAGTTCCTTCAGTTCTTTTTTTGAAAAGTTTTTTAAATCAATTGAAAATTCCATTTTATCAATTTTTTTAGGAAGCTCATATAGATACTTGAATGAATTCAAATCATTTTTATTTTGAAATGTCTTTAAAAGAACAGGGAATTTATTTAAATTGATGGAATCATCGTTAAGCCTATCAATAATTGAAGGGTTTTTTAAGTAAATCACATCTGTAAATGAAACCATATTTTCATCAAGATTATATCTCCATGGAGGCTGTGAAGTTTGACCAGACTCTTGGGTCAACTTAAGGTTAATCAATGAATTAAATTTTAAATCAGACATAGAATCACAATAATTTTAGAATTATAGAATTTAATTTTTTAAGAATTTAAACAAAACCGTGAAAACAGTGAAATCAGTAAAATAATAAAAGAATTTAAACAAAACCGTGAAAACAGTGAAATCAGTAAAATAATAAAAGAGTTCAAACAGCAACAGTAAAACAATTAAAACAATTAAAGAATTAAAATAATAAAATAATAAAATAATAAAATAATAAAATAATAAAATAATAAAATAATAAAAATAATTAAAAGGTTTCCCTAATAGGAACTCCTTTTTCTTTTAGATATTTCTTAACTACCGGAACAGGATATTCGTCAAAATGGAAAATGCTGGCTGCAAGTGCTGCACTTGCGTCTGCAATTTCAAAAGCCTCTAGAATGTGTTCTGGTTTACCTACCCCTCCGGAAGCAATAACCGGAATGTCAACATTATCATTTATTGCCTTTGTAAGCACCAAATCATAACCGTCCTTGGTTCCATCTCCGTCCATGGATGTTAAAAGAACTTCACCTGCTCCTCTGTCCTGACATTCCTGAGCCCAAGCAATGGCATCCATTCCTGTAAATTCTCTGCCTCCGTAAATACTGCAGTCAAACCAAACTTCTCCCTTATCAGTATCAACTATGGTTTTTCCTTGAGCAGCCTCTTTATCATCTTCAACATATCTTCTTTTAGCATCAATGCCTATTACGACAGCCTGAGAACCTACAACCTTGGAGGCATCTGTTAAAAGCTGAGGATTGTGAATGGCTGCAGTGTTTGTGGAACATTTATCAGCTCCTGCCTTAAGCATGCGAGTGTAATCCTCCACCTTTCTTATTCCGCCACCGACACAGATAGGGATAAATACATTTTCAGTTAATCTTTCTATAACATCAACCATTGTTCCTCTACGTTCATGGGAAGCTGTAATGTCTAGAATAACTATTTCATCAGCCCCATCCTCATAATATTTGGTAGCAAGTTCAACAGGATTTCCTGCATATCTGATTTGTTTAAATTCAACTCCCTTAACGACTCTGCCCTCTGGAACCTGAAGGTCACAGTCCAAACAGGGAATAATTCTTTTTGTAAGCATAATATCTCCATAAAAATTTGACAACTGAAAGTTAATAATTTTAAATAGTAATTTTTAATAACAATTTAAATTAAATTCTATTAAATCAATATAATTTATTTAAAAACAATTATATAAATTTTTAAAAAAACATGAAAAAATGAGTTGGAAAACGTTTAAAAAATATTTGAAATAATATTTGAAATTAAAATAAACTAAAATATAAAAACATAAAAAGAGATAAATATTATTAAAATTATTTTAATGAAAATAAAAAAATGTAATTTTTAAAAAATAAAATAATTTTACTTCTTTTAAAATTGGGCCTATAGTCTAGTCAGGAATGACGTGGGACTTCGGATCCCAAGGTCGGGGGTTCAAATCCCCCTAGGTCCGTTTAATAACTAATTTACCTATTTCTAAAATTTATTTATACTTTTATTATAAAAACTTAAACTAAAACTAATTTTGCTCTGAATTTAAAATCTCTTTGAGTTCTCTCCAGTTTGGACAGAACTGATCCATAAGTTCCTTGAATCTGGGGCCATGATTAAATTCTATCAAATGGGTAAGTTCATGAATCAAAACATATTTTAAACATTCAGGAGGTTTTTTAGCCAAATTCAAATTTAAGGTAACTCTTCTATTAGTATTACAATTTCCCCAGTTTTTCATGCTTCTGATTTTAATTTCACTTGGCCTTTGACCTACAATGCTTATTGCATTTTCCAAAAACAAATCCAAATTCTCCTGAACTTCACGCCTATACAATTCCCTCATGGTCTTTTCCCTTTGTTGAATTGTACTTCTTTTAGAAACTGGAAGATATATTATTTCCTCATCAGCATCATAAAAGGCGTTTTTTATAAAATTATTTGTAATTAGCTGGATTTTATAGGGTTGACCCCAAATATAATGAATTTCATCATTCAAATACTTAAGTTTAGGTTTTGGAGGATTATTCTTTAGATATTCCATTTTTTCAAGAATCCATTCCTTTCTGCTTCTGACAAATTCTTCAACAGTTTCCCTGCTAACACCATAAGGGACAGTTATACGAAGTGTGGAATTATCTAAAATACGCATATACATATATTTATTATTCTTTTTCTCCAAAAGAACTGGAATGCCATCAATTTCAATATATTCCCTCTCTACCATCAAATCCCTAACTTTAAAACTTATAAATATAATTAAAAATAATTAAAAACCACTTAAAAACAGAATAAACTAATTAATTAACTATCAAAAATGATTAAAAACCACTTAAAAACAGAATTAATAATTAAAAACCATTAAAAATGATTAAAAACCACTTAAAAATAGAATCAACTAATTAATTAACTATCAAAAATGATTAAAAACCACTTAAAAATAGAATTAATAATTAAAAACCATTAAAAATGATTAAAATCAGACACCATTAAAAAGACAAAAATTCAATTGTCACCCCAATCGACAAGATTTTGGTCCAGGTTTTTGAGGCGAAGCCTCAAAAGCTGGGCTAGATAATACGATCATCATTAATAACAATAGCTTCCTTAAAGAACTCAGGAATCAAAGACCTGTATAATGGACTTTTAAGAATCATCTTAATGTCTGAATCCAGAATATAGGTTACACAAGAGTCATCCTCTGCTCTCATTCCCCTACCATAAGCCTGCATCAAAGTCATAGCTGTCTTATAGGCATACCATCTTTGGTCCTTTTTCATTCTCTTGTTTATCTGCATATCACCTAAATAAGGGAATGGAATCTTGTAGATTACCTGGAATCTGCACTTGTCATAAGGAAGGTCTACACCTTCACTCATTGAAGGACTTACAAGAACCAATGGATTGTCATCCTTTTCAAAATAGCTTAAAACCCTTTCCCTATTAGTGGAATTGTGTGAAATCAATCTTGAATTATAAAGATGGCTTGTGATATAGTTTTGACAGTTGTAACTGTGAGTGTGAATCAGACCCTTGTCACCCTCATGACGAGCAAGAATCTTTTGAAGGATTTCTATTGACTTTGGAGCGGATTGCTTAACCCTTCCTTTAGACATTTTTCCGGCCAAGTTTAATTCAATAGGTCTTTTTTCAACTGAAAATGGACTGTCAACCTTAATATGATAAACATCCCTTGGATTTAAACCTAACCATTTGGAGAAAAGCTTGTGTGACAGGATTGTTGCACTTAAAAAGATTACAACATCCCCATGCTTGAACAAATAATCCTCAGCATATTGGTGAACCCGAAGCGGTTTAAATGAAACTCCATTCTCATCAGCATCTATGACCCAATTTCCAGGTTCATTTTCAAGATTTGTCTTTAATGATTTTAATCTTCTGATTGTTGAACCTATTCTATCAGCCTTATTTGAAGGCAATTCCTTAACATCAATATCTGAATAGTGACCTTGAATTGCATCAATCTCCATAATCCATTGGCCTACATCCTGATTTCTAAGGGTTTCCTGACTTATGACCTTCTTTATGTCCTTTTCCAATTGGCGATTATATAAATTGATTTCCATTGTTTTCATCAATTTATCCTCTATATTATGTGCCTCGTCAAGAATAAGTAAGGATCTTTTGGAAAAGTGCTTTACATAGTTCAATTCCAGAATTGCATAATCATAATTCATCAATGTGATTGGGGAATTGATGGAATTTGCCTTTTGTTGCCAATAGTAACAGTGGTCATCTGTTTGGAAGAAAATGTCTCCGCCAAAGGAATCCTGAAATGCAATGTCTCCTGTCAAAGTCGGATTTTTACTTATCCCATAAGGACAGAAGAATTTAGAGGATTTGAGTGCAGTTTTACATGCTCCCATATCACAAGTGGATTCAAGACCTTCTTTCAGACAGTTAAAATTGGATCTTCCCTTTACAAGAGGAAAATCAAACTCATCTGCATACTGCTTTTGCAACTGCTTGGTCATTGTCAAAATATATGCTGATTCGTACATGCGGGCTAAGGTTGTTGCTACAGCAGACTTGCCTGTACCTGTTCCAGCTTCCAGAATAATGTATCTGTATCCCTTTGAAATGGCTTCCTCAATATCTGCAATAATTTCAAGCTGTCCTTCACGGGGACGCTCAAAAGGAAAGTTCTCTATAATGTTTTCAGGAATTTCAGGGTATTCCTCTTTCAAAGACTCAATTACTTCCTTAGGCAAATCATGTGCTGCAATATCGTATATTTCACCTGAACCAAAATTCAATTCCTCCTCATCAACACGAACAGGTTCCCGATTTTCATACATGTATAAACCTTTAGGCTTTTCTGGTGATGTATTTTTTCTGTTAAACATGTTATCTTTATTTCCAAATGAATTTTTACGTCCAGAACTCCTTTCAGTCTTCCCATTATTATATCTTTTATTATTTCCAGAGCCAGACACATTATAATTTTTAGTGTCTTGATAAGAATTTCTCTTATCTCTATTTGCCTTGTATCTTCCACATACACAATTTGTTTTTAACATCCTACAGTCTGGACAAAATATAGAATCTGACATTACAATTATATTAGACATTCTAATATAAATATTTTTAAGGGAGAGCATTTGAAAAATAATATTATTTTGAAAAATAGCTTTAAAATCGTTAAATTAAATTAAAAATGGAAAATTTAAAAAAAATAGTAAAATTAAGAATAAAATGTAAAATTCAACTAAAATAATAAAATTTAAAAGGATTAAAAAACATGAAAAAATAGTAAAATTCAATGAAAATGAAAAAATTAAAATTAAAAATTAAAAATCAAAATAATAAAAAAAGTAAAAAAAAGTAAAAAAAGTTGTTTAAAATAAACAACTGAAAACTTTAAACTAAAAGTAAAATTAAGCTAAATTTAATCTAAATTTATTTAAATAATTAAAACTAAATTTAATCTAAATTAATCTAAATTAATCTAAATTAAGCTAAAACAGAGCTTCCATCTGGGGATTCGACCAAGAAATTACAGCAGTCGTCACCCATTGTGAAACATTTAACTTCAGTCACTTCAATATCTTTCTTAAGATAGTTGGTGAATAAGGCTTCAAAAATACCTGCATCTAAGTAACAGGCAGGCTTACCCTTTTTAGGAAGTAAACTACATTCAAAACATTCAAATGCAGTAATGTCAATAATGTCTCCTAATTTGATTTCAAGCTTACCTAAACCGTTGTCTTCCCAGAATTCACAAATGTTTTCACTGAACTTTTCAATATCATCGTCGTAAAGTTTTTCAAACATTGCAGCACCGATATTCTTACCGGTTTGGTTTAAGACAGGGTTAATGTTAATTCCTTCCTGGATTAAGTTGGATCTTAATGTGTGGAATAAAAGGAAAGAGAATTTAAAGTTATCTACATCCAATATATTCTTTACCAAGAATTCAGCTTGTCTTTCTTCCAATTCCTTACTGTCTCCAGATTCTACTTCACCTAAGAATTTAGAACTAATATAGAATATTTTTTTACGGTGGTCGTTTGCATCAAATCTGTAGCTTACGATTCCATCTTCCCTTAAAGATTTCAAGTGTACAGAAATAGTGGATTTTGATTTTCCAGTATTTTTTACAATTTCATCAAATTCCATATCAGTGTCTTTTAACATGGAAAGAATAGTTAATTTAACTGGACTTTTAACAACGTTTACTCCTAATTCGCCAGGAGCCTTTGCAAAAATTTGAATAGGTTTTTGTTTTTCAACAATTTCTCCATCTTCCATAAGAATCCCTCTCATTTAAAAAAATTTAAAATTAAAATTTCAAATCAATAAACATAAATTACTAAAAACCTTTTAATATTATAAATTAAAAAATTTTTTAAACCTTTAATGAATAATTTTTAAAAAAAAGAAAATTTTTTAAAAAATATTAAAAACTATAATACAGATTATATATATTCACTTTCTAACATATATACTTGTTCTTATATCTACAAAATGTTTAAGTAAAATTGTAAGAAAATACGAACAATTTTATAAAAAATAAAGAAATCTCCATATAAAAAACGAACAGTTTTAATAAAATTGGCTTTATTTTAAAAAAATAACAAACAAATATTAAACTAATTAAAAAATAAGGCAATATTAGACAAATTAATTTTAGAAGTTTGAAACAAATGAAAGTTATGAAAAAATTTTAAAAAAAATTAAGAATTTTATAAAAATCAAAGCTAAAATATTTTAAAAAAATATTGTTCGTAGGATTAGAAAACAAAACTTTATATAGATTAAAAAATAAAAATATATTTGTTCAATTATTTACGAACTATCATTAACTAAATCTATTACTAATCAAAACAATGAAAAGATTAAAATATTAATTTAGTTAATAGATAAGTAATTAATAAAATTAATTTTATTAATAAGTTTGAATTAAATAATTCAAAATTAGTATTGAGGCAATATTATGAAAGCAAAAGCTCAAAAAATAGGTGAAGGAGTATACTGGATCGGTGTACTTGACTGGGACTTAAGAACTTACCACGGATATACCTTAGATGGAACTACCTACAACGCATACATCGTATTCGGTGAAAAAGTAGCAATTATCGATAATGCATATCCTGGAAAAACTGATGAAATGATGGCACGTATCGAAGATGCCTTTGAACAGGAAGGAAGAGAAATAAAAGTTGATTACATTGTTCAAAACCATGTTGAAAAAGACCACAGTGGTGTTTTATACGACTTATGGAAAAGATTCGATGCACCTATCTACTGCAGTAAAATTGCAGAAGGAGGATTGCTTAGACACTATCCTAAATTAGAGGGCGCTGACTTTAATATTGTAGGAACTGGGGATTCCCTTGACTTAGGTGGAAAAACCTTAGCATTTTTAGATGCATTCTTACTCCACTGGCCTGACAGCATGTTTACCTTACTTGCAGAAGATGGAATTCTTTTCCCTAACGATGCATTCGGTCAACACTTATGCTTCTCCAAAAGATATGACACAGACATTCCAGAAAATGTCTTGATGGACGCAGCACAAAAATTCTACGGAAACCTAATCACTCCATTAAGTAAAAAAGTACTTAATAAATTTGATGAAATCATTGAATTAGGTCTCTTGGATCAAATCAAAATGATTGCTCCTTCCCACGGCCAAATCTGGACTGACCCAATGAAAATCATTGGAGCATACAGTGACTGGGCTACCGGTAAAGCTGCAGAGGACAAGGTAACTATCGTATACGATACCATGCACTACTCAACCCAAAAAATGGCTCATGAAGTAGCTGAAGGTATTATTGCAGAAGGATACGACGTTGAAATGTTCTTCTTACACGAAGATGAAAGAAGTGAAATCGTTAAAAGCATATTAACAAGTAAAGCAGTTGCTTTCGGTATTCCAACCATTAACGACTTCCCATTCCCAAGTATTGGAGACATAATCTACTACTTAAAAGGATTACACTTTAACAGAACTGGATTTAAAAGACCTGCTGTTACCTTCGGTTCAATGGGAGGAAGAGGCGGATCTGTAGAATTCATAGCTAATGAATTAACTGACTGTGGATTCGAAGTAATCGACCAACAAGAAATCTACTATGTACCTGATGAAGAAAACAATATGACAAGTTTCGAATTAGGTCAAAAATTAGTAGAAGAAGCTAAAAAATTAGAACTTTAATTAATCACGATTAAAAGGTTTTTAACCTTTTAATTCTATTTTTATTTTATTACCCCTAAGATAATCTTTTTTTAGAAATTTTAATTAAATTTGTAAACTCTTTTTTAAGAAATAATTATTTTAATTTTATTTAAACTTTTTTTAGAAATTCTAATTAAATTTGTAAACTCTTTTTTTAAGAATAAAATTTATTCGTTAATTATTAAACTAATTTTGAAAAAATAAAAAGAAAATTAATAAATAAAAATAATAAAAATAGCTCTAAATAGAAAAATAATAGAAAAATAATAGAAAAATAATAAAAATAGCTCTAAATAAAAATAATAAAAAAATAAAAAAAGAAAAGAATTGTTTAATTAAAATAATTAAATTAAAGCCCCTACAAAACCGTAAATTAAACTAAATACAATTATAATTCCCATAAAATAGGACATAAAGGCAGTTAGAGGCTTATAAATATTTTCAGAACTTACATAAGACAGCAAGATCTCAAAGATTTTACCTCCGTCCAATGGTTTCATAGGAAGCAGATTGAATGTACCTACAGCAAAGTTCATAAAGAAAATCCAGAAGAACAGATCCTTAAGTGACATTAATCCCCACAGAAGGAAACTGTAAGGCTGATTATCATATTGCTCAGTCAATACATAATGTAATTGGGCCTGAACACCCATATAACCAAGACTTGAATTGTTTGGATGGGTTTTCAATTTAAAACTATAATCTCCCTGGTCAGTTCCAACCGTTACCGTATTGTTAGGCCTTAATGTAGATACTGCATCCATATAACCAGTTGAATTGTCAAATGTGTAATTGTCAATGGATCGGATTATCATTCCCTCACTTAAGTATTTTACAGCATTGCCATCACCAGGTAAAGACTGAATTTCAACTCCATCCTCAACAAATACTGCAGGAAGAACAAATGAAGACAAAATAGTTATGATTATAAGGGCAATGGCAGCAAGGGACAGGTTTGCAATGGATCCCGCTGATAAAATTCTAAGCTGAGATGGCTTTGGAAGAGCTTCCAATTCCTCTTCATCAGGCTCTACAAAAGCTCCTGGAAGAACAGCAAACAATAACAATCCTATGGATTCAAGTTTGATATTTTCCACACGAGACAAAATTCCGTGACTGAATTCATGAATTACAATAACAGTTGCAAGTGCTATAAGCCCTTCTACAAGAGGAATGTGTATAGGAGAGCCTGGAACGTCAACACCTGGAAGAATCAGACTTACAGATGGAGTGTCTATAATTGTAGTCAGTGAGTAGACAAGGGCAACTGCCATAAAGACCATGAAGAAAACTGAAACTGCAATTCCAATATTCATATAGATTTTCCAGAAACGTGGAGACCACTTAGCCAATTTATCAATAAAACCATGCAAACGTTTGGTTCTCCACATTAAAAGAGGAAAACCTACCTCCACACCATATCTCTCAAGAGAACTTTTAAAAACAATTGCAATTAGCCAAATAAGTATAAAAGCAATTACATAAAAATAAATACCATCCATAGTAACACTTTAATGAATTTAATAGTTTTATAATTAGTCTTAATATCAATATTTTTAATTTAATGTATTGTAAATAATTATTAAATTTTATCATATAAAAAACTAACTTTAAGAATAAATGAGAATAAATGTTTAAAAAAAGTTTGGCAAATAGAAACAAATTAAGGAAGAAAAATGAAAAAGATATAAGTAAAAACCTAATAAAACTAAAAAAAATAAAAAACATGAGTGAAAAAATAAGGAACATAAAGAACATAAAGAACATAAAGAACAAAAGGAACATAAAGAACATAAAGAACAAAAGGAACATAAAGAACATAAAGAACATAAAGAACATAAAGAACAAAAGGAACATAAAAAATGAACAAAAATATAAACTAATAAAAGCAAAAAGAAATTTTTAAAAGTAAGCTTAAATAAAGAGTAAAGCATGAATAGAAAAATAATGCTTTTTTTGATATGTATAGGGATGATTGCACTTTTATGTACAAGTTCAATAAGTGCATCAAATAGTTCAGAATGGACCAACATAAGTTTAAACAATATTGATTTTAAAATTCCAAACGAATATGCTGGAGGAAGATTATCAGAAAATGGATATTCCTATGAAAATGTATTTGAATTCGGATTATTATGTTTAAATGACAGTAAGAACCTTATAAACAATTATGGTTATGAATCAACATTTGAAGAAGTTTATGATATGGAAGAGGCTACAATTAATGGCCATCATGCAGTTGCATACTACAGCAACAGAAGCATAGTGGAACATAATGTAACATTCATTTATTTCGAATCCAATAAAACTATTTATCAATTGTCTTATAATGGAAATAAAATAGACAAAACAGCTAAAAAGATTATTGATTGTACCCCAAAGTCCAAATTGACCAAATCAGAATTTAATGAAAAGTTAAATACCGCTCAAGAGGATTATATTCAAAAGGAATATGAGGAAGAACAGGAATATCTCTTGGAAGAAGCCTATAATAGTGGCTACAATGCAGGATATTCACATGGAAGTTCATCCTTAAACAATTTGGGAAAATACTATTTGATTTATAAATTAGGACAGCACAGCCGTTAATGATTAAAAAAACGTGAGAAATAGTTAAATAGAAAATTTGAACTTTAAAAATAAAAAATAAATGAAAAAAATAGCTAAAAATAAAAATAAGTCAAAAAAAGTAAAATAAATAAAAATTAAAAAAGTTAAAAATAAGGAGAAATCTAAAGAAGAGGCCAAGACATGTCTCTAAAGTAGATTAAATCCACCATATCTCCTTTTTCCACTCCTTCATGATTTTCATCAATAATTATATAAGAATTAGCTTCCACCATAGACCTAATAATGCCAGAACCTCTGTTTAAGACATGATGAACAGTGTTATCATCAGCTACAGCCCTAATATAATCTGTTCTGCCAAGACTTGAAGGAATCTTGGAACTTGCTTTTCTTTTTACAATGGAATTCTTAAATTCAAGTCCTTGCATTTTAAACAAGTAATCTCTCGCAACTATATCAAATTGAGCCATTGCCGCAACAGGTTGGCCTGAAAGCATAAATACTGGAGTGTCATTAACAATTCCGGCACCGACAGGTTTTCCTGGCCTCATAGCAACACCATGGAATAAAACCTCACCAATATCATCTACAGCATCAACAACTACATCTCCCTTACTGATAGCTGTTCCCCCTGTTGTTATAACAACATCATAATCATGAGTGGATTTTTCAATAATGTCTCTAACTTCATCAAACTCATCAAAACCATGTTCAATATCCACTAAAGCACCTGCACTTCTAATGAGAGCTGCAATGGTAAATTGATTTGAATTTATGATTTTAGCCTTATCGATCTTTGGAGAAGGCTCCACCAATTCATTTCCAGTAATGATCAATTTTACTCTTGGTTTTTTAAAGACTTCTATTTCACTGTATCCTGCAGATGCAATCAATCCCATCTCTTGAGGACGAATTAAAACATTTGCAGCTAAAACCTCATCCCCTTCAGCAATATCCTCTGCCTTTGGAGAAATGTTTTCACCAGGAGTTACTTGAGAATGAATTTCCAAATCGTCACCATTTTCATAAGTGTATTCTTTCATTAAAACAGCATTTGCTCCCTTAGGAATAGGTGCTCCAGTTGCTATAACAATAGCTTCGCCATGATTGACAGTCTTTTGGGAAAAATCACCTGCCCCAATTCGGTCAATGATTTTAAAATCCTTAATAACACTGTTGGAAGCTCCAAAAGTATCCTCTGCAATAAGAGCATAACCATCCATAGCAGATTTGTCAAATGGTGGAGAGTTATGATAAGAAGAAACACTATGAGCTAAAACCCTACCTTGAGAATCCTTAACATGAATCTTTTCAGTCCCCATAATCTTCTGATTCTCATCAAGTTTAGCCAAAACTTCATTTAGTGGTTTTAATTTTGAAATAAACATTTTACCGTCCTATAATTTCATACATTTTAATAAATGATAATAAGAAATAATAAATAATAAATAAAAAATAATAAATGAATTCTTAAAACAAAGCAAATATTTAATTTTAAAAAAACTATTAAAATAAAATATTTTCCTAAAAATGATTTTTTAAAAATAATTATTAAAATAAAATTAAAATAATAAAAAATTCCTAAAAATTAATTTTTTAAAAATAATTATTAAAATAAAATTAAAATAATAAAATATTCCTAAAATAAATTTTAAAAAATAATTATTAAAATAAAATTAAATTAATAAAATAAAAATTTTTCCTAAAAATGATTTTTTAAAAATAAAATTTAAGAATAAAAATTCCCTAAAATGAATTTTAAAAATTTTTAAAAAAATAAAAATAAATAAAAATAAATAAAAATATAATTAAGCCATGTACTTCTCAATTACACCATGATAAGCGTCATCTAAGTCTTTAATAGCTAAATTAACTATATTTTCATCTTTATTATTAATTACTAAAGAATCTCCTTTAACTTCACCAATGCATGCACAATCGACTTCAATTGATTCTAAAATGGAATCCAATTTATCAGCCTTTACAGTAAGAATGTATCTAGCATGGGATTCGGAGAATAATAAATTATTTTCACTCATTTCATCCTTAGGAACTAAATCCAAATCAATTTCACAACCTAAATTAGAGGATAAAGCCATTTCAGACAATGCAATAGCTATACCACCAGCAGAAACATCATGAACTGCAGTAATATCCAATTCAGCACCTTCAAGATAGTCTCTGTAATCAGCATCTGCCTCGATTAAGTCAAGGATTGTATTTGCACTAGCCAATTCATCATCAATTCTGATTTTAGGAGCTTCTCCCTGTTCAAGATTGTGAAGGGATCTGTGATATTCAGAACCGTTAATCTCATCATAGCTCTTACCAATGATTAAGATCTTGTCTCCTTCCTCCTTAAATGGAAGTGTTCTAATATTGGAAAGACTTTCAACACCAATAACACCTACAGCAGGAGTCGGATTAATCTTGATTCCTTCGGTTTCATTGTAGAAACTTACATTTCCACTGATAACAGGAGATTGGAATTTTTCTGCTATATCAGACATTCCCTTAATACATTCCTTGAATTGCCAGAGGATTTCAGGAGTTTCCGGATTTCCAAAGTTTAGACAATCCACAACAGCATAAGGTTTTGCACCCATTGAAACCACATTACGAATAGCTTCAGCAACACTTCCAGCTCCACCGTCATATGGAGACAATTTAGTGTGAATGGTATTTGAATCTGTAGTAAGGGCAATAGCTGTTTCATCATCAATCTGCAGGACTGCAGCGTCATCTCCAGGCTTTACAACAGTTCTAACTTGAACCTCATGGTCGTATTGTTTGTAAACCCACTGCTTGCTTGCAATGTTTGGAGAGGACAATAATTTTAAGATTGATTCATCTATAGGTCCATCCTCAACTTGAATCAAGTTATCATCTTTTACAGGAGCTCTCATTTCCCTATCAAGGGAAGGAGGATCTGCAAGCAAAATAGTTGGCAAATCACAAAGGACCTGATTCAATTCTTCCTCTTCAAAGTCCTTTACAATCATGCGGTTTCCTTCAGTAACCTCTCCGATTACTGCAGAAGGAATTTCATGCTTGTCACAAATCTTTTTGGCAGCTTCAACATAATCCGGATTGATTACAAAAATCATACGTTCCTGGGATTCTGAAAGCATAATCTCATAAGGAGTCATTCCTTCCTCTCGTAAAGGAATAGCTCTCAAGTCAACAACAGCACCATTTTCGGAAGAGTCCACAAGTTCTGATATACAACAGGTCAAACCTCCTCCACCTAAATCCTTAACACCTGAAACATCCAATTCGGAAAGTATTTCAAGGGAAGCCTCAAGCACTCTTTTTTTGGTAAATGGATCTGCAACCTGTACAGCAGGACGATCTTCGGTTTCAGAATCGGAAGTCAACTCTTCAGATGCAAAGGTAACGCCGTGAATTCCATCCCTGCCGGTTGTTCCACCCATAAGTAAAAATACATCCCCTACATTTGGAGCAATACCACGTACAATTTCATCCTTTTTAACAAGACCTGCACATAATACGTTTACAAGAGGATTAGTTCTGAATGATTCATCAAATTCAATCTCACCAGCTACAGTAGGTACGCCTACCCTGTTACCATAGTCAGATATTCCTTCAACAACATGTTCAAACAAATATCTTGATTTCTGGTCTTCAAGAGGTCCGAAACGTAGGCTGTCAAGAAGTGCTATAGGCATAGCACCCATGGAGATGATGTCTCTTAAAATTCCTCCAATGCCTGTACCTGCTCCCCCGTAAGGTTCAATAGCTGAAGGGTGATTATGACTTTCCATACCTACAGCAAGAGCATATTCATCGGTAATTGATACAAGACCTGCATCGTCTCCAGGCCCCAATATAATATTTTCACCTTCAGTAGGGAACAATCTCAAGATTGGCCTACTGCTTTTATATGAACAGTGTTCTGAGAACATTACATCCAACATTCCCTCTTCCAGTTCATTCATTTGTCTTCCAAGAATTCCTTCAATATATTTTACTTCAGAATCTGTTAAAGTCATTTTAACACCTATTTTTAGTTCTGAATATTTATAATAAATTATTTTTTAAATTAGAGTTAAATTAATCTAAAATAAATAAATTAAAAATTAATAAAAATTTTAAATTAAATCTTAACAACAGAAATAATCACTTTATTGTCTTCAATCTTCCATTCCTTTGAATATTCAACAGAAATGTCTTCATACTCTCCACCTTCACCTTTGTCGGTACAGATTTCACAAGCGTCTCCATCAAATATTACAAGGGATTTAGCTCTAACCTCATCACTAATTAAGTCTGATTGCTTTTCAACCAATTCCTTAAACTCATTAGTGGTATTGACCATAACACCAATATTGGCCTCAACATCCAAGTCCATGTCTTTTCTCATGTCCTGGATTCTTCTAATAAGTTCACGAGCCATAGCTTCGGATAAGATTTCAGGAGTGACTTTAGTATTTACAAATACATTTCCACCATCGAATTCTGCACTTACAACATCATCAGGAAGTTCTGTTTCATATAAAACGTCATCTGAGGAAAGTTCAATCTCTTTTAAATTACCTTCCCTATCTTCTCCCTTAACGATGTATTTGCCAGTGCTGTCAAGCTCTTCCTTGATTGAATTGCCTGTACCTTCAGCCTTGGATTGTGCAAAGCACTTTTGCACTATTCCCATATCTCCCTTAAGTCTTGGACCCAATGTCTTTAAATTAGGTTTTGCAATGAAAGTAAGATTTGGGAACTCTTTTGCTGTAAGAACTTCCTTGGTGTTGGATTGGTCCTTGATTACTTCCTGAAGGTCTTCCACACTTTCAAGAACATCTTCATCCTGGGATACAACGGTAATGTCACTTACAGGCCATCTGAGTTTATATCTTGCAACATCCCTTGCCCTTGCAGCTGCCTCAATGATTTCACGAACATTGTCCATTTTGGATTCAAGTTCCAAATCAATGAGAGACTCATCATACATCCAGTCATTCATGTGGATACTTTCAGCTGCATCATCATCCAAGTTCTTGACAAGGTTTTCATAAACCTCTTCAGCCAAGTGAGGAGTGATAGGAGCCATAAGGTGAATCAATGTATTTAAAGTAGTATAAAGTGAATAATATGCACCTAACTTGTCAGGATCATCACTTTCCACCCATGTTCTTCCTCTGATTAATCTTACATACCATCTGCTTAAGTCTTCAAGTATGAAATTGTTTATTGCTCTTGTAGCCAAGTGGAAGTGTACATCGTTGATTGCCTCACCAACTTCCTTGGCAAGTGAGTTTACACGGGATAAAATCCATTTGTCCTCTTTTCTTAAGCTAACATTAGCTTCAGAACCTTCAACTATGCATTTTGCAGGGTCGAAATCATCAAGTGCCATATAGGTTGTGGAAAATACATAAACATTCCAGAAGATGTTAAACATCTTTTTAACATTGTCCAATTCATCCCATACAAATTTAAGGTCATCCCAAGGTTTGCAAGCCCATAAAAGATAGAACCTAAGTACATCTGCACCGTATTTTTCAATTACCTCCTCAGGCTGTACAACATTTCCCAAGGATTTACTCATCTTTTTACCATCTTCATCCAATACGAAACCGTGCATCAATACCTTGTCATATGGAGCCCTTCCATTGGAAATTACACCAGCGCCTAATTGGGAATAGAACCAACCTCTGGTCTGGTCGTGTCCTTCACAAATGAAGTCATAAGGATACCATTTCTCAAACATTTCCTTCTCTTCAGGATAATACAATGCAGCCCAACCGGCCACACCGGAATCGATCCAAACGTCTAAAACATCTGGAATACGTTTCATTGGAGACTCACAGCCACAATCACATTTAATGAGAACATCATCAACATATGGCCTGTGGACCAAATCCTCATCACTTGCAGTGATTTCATTGATTGCAAGTTCCTTCAATTCCCTAACAGAACCGATAACCTTGATTTCACCGCAGTCAGGACATACCCAAATAGGAATAGGAATACCCCAGTACCTTTGTCTGGAAATTGTCCAATCCTTAGCGTTTTCAACCCAATCATGGAATCTGCCTTCACCAGCCCATTTAGGCACCCATTCAACTCTGTCCACTTCAGACAACATCTTATCCTTGATTTCAGGCACCTTAATAAACCATTGTTCGGTAGCCAAGTAAATGATAGGAGTCTTACATCTCCAACATACTCCGAACCTGTGAGTGATTGTAGTGTTCTTAAACATTAAGCCGTGAGATATTAAATCTGCAATGATAGTGTCATTCAAGTCCTTGGTGAATCCGTCAGCATAAGCACCGCCATCTTCAGTGAAGCATCCTGCCTCATCAACCGGACAGTGTATAGGAAGCCCTACCTTTTGACCAATTTCAAAGTCCTCAGGACCGTGTCCCGGTGCAGTGTGTACAAAACCGGTACCTTCTCCCAATTCAACGTGGTCTCCATGGAAAGTTGTGTGAACCAATTCGTTTTCACTTTCAATTTCCATCTGTTTAGGTACCTCTTCAGCTAAAGGATAAACATAGGAAAGTCCAAGAAGTTCAGAACCCTTAACGGTTTTTATTATTTCATACATCACTTCCTTTTCCTCTTCCATGATGTATTTTTTCTCCTTAGATTCCTCATCTTCAGGGTCGTATTTAGGGTTTGGCAACTTGTTTTTGTGAATTATTTCAATTGGACCTAAAACGCTTTCAAGAAGTTCATCTGCAATAATGAGAATCTCTTCATCATCATCACCGGCAATGTCTTTAATTCTGGAATCTATTTTTACAAAGGAATAGTCAAAGTCCTCATTCAAACAGATAGCCAAGTTACCTGGAAGTGTCCAAGGTGTGGTTGTCCATACAAGGAATGATTGCTTTAAGTCATAAAGGCCGTCATCCAAATCTGGGCAAGTTTCTGCAGTGATTAGCTTTTCCTTTAATGGGAAACGGACATAGATGGATGGGTCGTCATCCTCTGTATAGTCGATTTCAGCTGCAGCAAGTGCGGTTTGACAGTGAGGACACCAGCTGATTACCCTTTGGTCACGGGTAAGCAAGTTTTGTTCATGAGCCTTTTTGAGAGTCCACCAAGCTGATTCCATATATTTAGGATCCAAGGTCATGTAAGGATTGTCCCAATCCATCCAAACTCCTAAGCTTTTAAACTGCTCAGTCATTGCAAGCTTGTTTTCCATTGCAAACTCTTTACATTGGTCGATAAACTTGTCAATTCCATATTTCTCTTCAATTTCCTGCTTGGATTCAATACCTAACAATTGTTCTACCTTATGTTCAATAGGCAAACCATGGGTATCCCATCCAGCCTGTCTTCTAAGGGAAAATCCATTCATGGACTTGTAACGTAATAATGTGTCCTTAATTACCTTATTCCATGTTGTACCTAAGTGGATTTTTCCACTACAATATGGAGGACCATCTAAAAAAGAATATTGTGGCCCATTAGCTCTTAAATCATTTGTTTTGGAATAGATGTCTTCATCTTCCCAAAAGTTCTGAACCTTTGATTCTATTTTTTTAAAGTCATATGATTTTTCTGCCTCTTCTATTGGCATAATATTTCTCCTAATAAATGTAAATGCGAATAATAGTTAATAAGAATAAAATTAATAGGTCAAGCTCCAAGAAAATCATAAATAGATTAATAAATTAATGATTTGTTAAAGAATTAAACCCATTAATGAATTTTATAGATTAATAATTAATAAATGAATGATAGGATTTAAAGAATAAAACCCATTATTGAATTGATTAATAGATTATAAACCTACCAATAAGTAAAATTATAGATTAATTTTTAGAATTAAACTAAAAACCAAAGAATTAAACCTTTAATGTTCTTTTAAATCTATTTTCTTTTTATAACTGCTTAATTTTTCACTAAATCCCAAAATTAATTCAAGCAATAAAGAAATTATAAAGCCTATTTTTCTAAGAATTAATTCAACAATAAAGAAATTATAAAGCCATTTTTCTAAGAATTAATTAAGCTAAGCGATTTTAAAATAGTGAAAAATAAAAAATTTAAAAAACTAAAAAAGGAAAAATAGTCAAAAGAAAAAAGTTCTTTAAATTAAAATTACGATAAAGTAAATGGATAGCAGTAGTTAAAACTACCACTTTCCTTTAACGAAAAATGCTTAGAAAGTTCTTGCTTTTCCTTGAACCACATTTTCAGTAATTACAGATATATTCTCTAACCAATCATCAATGATTTTGTTAACTTGTGGACTTACCTTATCCATATCATAACCATCTTCCAAGATTAAACCGGCGGAAGCTGCCTTAGGCTGGTCGATAGGTTTACCGATTTGGCTTAAGATCATCAAGTTGATTTGCTTAATACCTTCAACATTGTTAACAACATCATTTGCAATTTCATTTGAGAGAATATTGTAGATTTTACCAACGTGGTTGATAGGGTTTTTACCGGAAGTTGCTTCCATGGACATTGGCCTGCATGGAGTGATTAAACCGTTTGCCCTGTTTCCTCTACCTACAGAACCGTCGTCTCCCATTTCAGCGGAAGTACCTGTTACAGTGAGGTAGTAACCGGATTCGTCAGTTGCCTCATCATTGTCTGCAGTGTTTACATATACTTCAACTTCCCTGTCGGTGTATTTTAAAGCAAGGTCAATTACAATCTCTTTTAAACCGTCTCTTACTGCAATGTACTCTTCTCTGTCAGGCAAGTATCTTGAAACCATAGCACAGCCGATGGTTAATGTAATCTTGTCTCCGTCCCTAAGACCCATTACCTTAATGTCTTCACCTACAGCAGGATGGGATTTTTTAAACTCCTTGGAGTTTAACAATTTTTCAGTTTCCATTACAATGGTTTCCACTTCAGAGAATGGCGCATAACCAACACCAAAGGAAGTGTCGTTGGAGGAAGGAGCCCCTTCCCTCCTAAATACATCAACCAAGTCACCGGAACCGTGTCCGATTTTACATTGAACAATGGTTTCACGGTTTACATCCAAGTTGATTACACAATCATCCAGGAATTCCTTAGCTGCTTCAATTGCAATGGTGTCAAGTGGGAATTTGTGACCTTCATATTCGGATACTCCCCTACCTGTTAAGAGAATGTCGATAGGCTTGATGATTTCTCCACCGCCAAATACAGGATTTGATTCACCGGCAGTGATTTGAACTTCGTCAGTGTTGTGGTGCAATACTCCACCTAATTCATCCATGTACATTTTACAAAGTGCTTCACTTACAGTTTCAGCAATACCGTCACTGATACTGTCTGGGTGACCGATACCCTTTCTTTCTACAATTTCAATATCAAGATCTTCAATATAAGTTTGATTCAATTTTTCTACAAAAATATTTCTACTCATAAAAATACCTCACAGAACTTAGGTTTAGTTTATATTCTCCAGTTTGTATATAAGCTAATAATTTTAACAATTTAAAAGATATTATAAAATGTCTTATTATTAAAAAATTTATTAATAAAAGATTAATAAAAGTTTATAATTCACTAATTTTAATTAATAAAAGTTTATAATTCACTAATTTCAATTAATAAAAGTTTATACCAAAACAAAATTAATGGTCTGTCATCTGTTTATTAGCATTTAGATTCATTAATTAATCTATCTTTTATTTCTTTATGAATTTCAATGTTTGCAATGGCTTTTGTTAATTTATGATTAGATAGGACTCGGTTAATATAATAGGATAAAGCACCATAGTGATTACCGCTTTCAACTATTTCTTTATTGACCTGGTAAGCTCTACACGCCTCTATAAAAACCACCTTTCCGAGTGATGGTGAGGATGGTATGTTATAGAAATTCCCCCTCTCTAACTTTTGAGGACGATAATATTTGCCACTACGTGTAAAACCGGCTTTCGTGCCTCGTATCACCTCTTCTTCAATTCCCATGGAAGCCTTTCCTGCATGGCAAGCGTCAATAACGACATACAGAATCCCAATTTTTCCGATAGCCTTCCTAATCTTTATACAATATTCATGCAACTCGTCATCGGTCAGATGGTTCTCACCCTCGTACTTCCCTTTAGTATATTCTATCGGAGCATCGACCGGCACGATAGATTCATCCCATCCGTCTTCTTCATCACCATTTATATCCTCAAATGGTTGACCATGAGTTGAGAAATGCAGATAGACTATATCTCCTGCTTTACATTGAGACACCAACAATTTCAAGGCTTTTGTAATTCCTGCT
>NZ_CALCYR010000207.1 GCF_937906425.1 uncultured Methanobrevibacter sp.
TTTTTAGCTTTTTAGCTTTTTAGCTTTTTAGCTTTTTAGCTTTTTAGCTTTTTAGTTTTTTAGTTTTTTTATTATTTTAATTCTATTTTTTTATCTTAATTATCATTAAAATGGCCTGTGATGAACCCTATGAGCTCTGATACGTGATGAATGATGGGCGATCTGAGGCCATTTCATTTTTTAATTTTTTGCTTATTTTTTTAATTTTTTTTACTCTTTTTTTTAATTTTTTTTACTCTTTTTTTTAATTTTTTACTTATTTTTCTACTTCTTTTTTATTCCTTATTCTAATTTTTTACTCATTTTTCATGGGGGGATGATTTTTTTTAAATAAATTGTTCATATTTTTTCTAAAATAATTTATAATTGCTTTTTTTTATGCTAAATGATTAAATGATTAATTGTTTATTTTCATATTATTGAACAATTAAAAAGTTTAAATATATTTTGGAATATAAATATCAATAAAAATCTTAGTCGGTGATTTTATGATAATCGTATTGGCAAAAGCAATCCCTAAAGATGAAGAAGCTTGTGAAAAAATTGTTGAATTTGCACAAGACTTAATTGAAAACTCAAGAAAAGAAGATGGAAATGTAGATTACAACCTGTACAGCAATACTGGTGATGGAACTTTATTGTTTGTAGAGCAATGGGAATCTATAGATATTTTAGGCACTCATTTAAAAACTGAACATTTCATTAAATTTGGAGAAAATATTGAAGATTTAGTTGCAGAAGACCTTATAATTGATGTCTTCAATGCAGATGCCGTAGATCTCTAATTTTTCTCTTTTTTCATTTTCTTATTCTTTTTTTATTTTTTTTTATTCTTAATTATCTTTTCTCATTTTCTTATTCTTTTTTTATTTTTTTTTATTCTTAATTATCTTTTTTTATTTTTAGAATTATGTTTTTTATTCTTTTTTCTCATTTTCACTATTTTATTCATTTTGAAAAATTTTTTATTACAAAACTATATTTAAAATAAAAATTATAAATATAAACTAATGTTTAGTAAAGATAAAAATAATGAGTCTAATGAAAAGATATTATATGAAACTCAGCCTAATATCATTGTTTATTCCAAGGGAATTTTAATTGGAATGATTTTATTAGGTTTCCTTTTTTCATTATACACTACAGGAATTCAATATATTGGAAATATGCAGGTTTATCTTATTGAATCTAGTAAATTGCCAATGACTCGTTACTTTGCAATTGCAATATTTGTATGCATCATTCTTGTTATTGTATACATTGTCTTTAAATTGTTGGCTTGGACAACTGTCAAGTATACAATTACAGAAACCAGAGTCATTGCAGAGAAGGGCTTGCTTTTACATAAAAAGAATTATATGCCTTTCAATACCATTCAGGATGTGGACCGTTCCCAAAGTCTTTTTGGAAGATTGTTTTCAGTAGGCACCATCACATTATACAGTGCTTATGATGGAAATAATATTAAAATCAAGGATGTTTCAAGTCCTAAAAAGATTGAGGACATTATTTTTGAAAACATTAGGGGCACACATCTCAAATCACGCAATCTATATGATGAGGAGACAGGATATTCCAATTCCAATTTCAATCCGATAAGACCGAATTCCGATGAAAAGTCTCATTATAGGCGTATGGAAGATCTTGACGATCTTGAATTGCTTGATGCAAAAGAGCGTAAAAGGAACCTTAGGGATATAAGGAAAAAGGCTCAACAATCCAGAAATAATGATTATAATAAGTCCAATTATGATGATTCATATTATGAAGGCTCCGATTATGAATCTGACTATGGTTCTGTAAATACTTATGTTCCAAATGAAAGAAACCGTCATTACACTTCCGGAGCAATAAGGGAATCATATCAGAGGAATCCTAAAAAGTATTTTGCAAATAATTATGAAGAATTCCATCAAAGCAATCTTGAGGCTCAAAATCAGGGCTCTCAAGGATATGCTTCCAATGATTATTCAGAATCTTCAAGAGGATATGGCGATTCTTCTTCCAGGTCTTATGAGGATTCTTCTAGAGGGTATGGCGGTTCTTCTTCCAGGTCTTATGATGGTTCTTCAAGGGGGTATGGCGGTTCTTCTTCCAGGTCTTATGATGGTTCTTCCAAAGGTTTCGCCGGTCCTTCACATTCATATTCAGAATCTTCTAGCTATGGCTCTTCAAGGCCTTATGATAATTCTCGTGGAAACTATTCCGAATCCAGGGCTTATGATGGACCTTCATCCAATAATCATTCAAGAAGAGCTCCTGATAGAAATATAAATCAAGGTAATCTTGGAAATGATAGGGGATATGATGACCATAAGTCCGGCGGCGCTTCTGTTGTAATAAATCCTTCCAAGGATAAAAAATCTTCCAGAGGATTTAATTTATTTGACAATCAGGACAGATATTCTGATGATTATATCTCTGATGAGGAATTTGACAGTACCATTAATCAGGCAATGAATAATATGGAAGACAATATTAAATTCAAGCCTTCCACATCAAGAAAGATTAAGTCTGTTAATAATCATAATACAAATCATAATTATGATAATATGAGCTATGAGGCATATTCTGACGATTATGATTATTCTTCTTCTGAGAGAGTTCATTCTCCTTCTTCTGAGAGGGGATATTCTCCTTCTTCTGAGAGAGGTTATTCTCCTTCTTCTGAGAGGGGTTATTCTCCTTCTTCTGAGAGGGGTTATTCTCCTTCTTCTGAGAGTGGATATGGTGAAGGGTATTATTCCAGAAGGTCTAAAACTAATCAGAGACCTTATCAAAATCAAGAATCTTATGATAGGGGCTATGATAATCAAGGCAGCTATTCTGATAGAAGTTATGATAATCAAAATGGCCATTCTAATAGGGCATATAATAACCAAAGGGAATATAACTCTTCAAGAAGGGATAGAGAACCATATCATTCCAGTCAAAGACCTTATGATTCTAGGAATGCTAGAGTAGATTCTAGAGCTAATGAATATCCTCATCAAGAGTCTTATTATCCTGAAAGAAATGATTTTGATTCTAATTATCATGATAGTCGTGACTTTGAATCTAATCAATATGCTGGAGATAGAAACAGGAATCCTAATTATGGAAATTCCAGAAACAATAGGAATAAAAGGCATTCAAATAATCATAAACAGTATTCAAATCATTCCCAAAATGATTATGGGTCTGAATTGAAAAATGTAAACAATGAAAATTCTGTTGAGAAAAAGGATTTTGAAGAAGAAAATAATGATAAAAACGAGGATTCCGTATTTGCAAAACATTCCAGAAAATTCAGAAAACATTAGATTTTTAATTTTTTTATCTTTAATTTTTATTATTTTTCATATTTTTTTAATTTTAAAAAACTTTTTAAAGGGTTTTTAATTGACTTTAATAAAAATTTTACTTAAGCTTTGATTTTATTTTATTTGTTTTATTTATTTTAATTTGAAGGTAAAGTATGAGTTTTGATTATGATGTAACTATCATTGGTGCAGGGCCTATCGGTTCAAGTCTGGCTTATAATTTGGCTAGGGAAAACCTTAAAGTCTGTCTTATAGACAAAAAGAAAGTTATAGGTTTGCCATTGCAATGTGCAGGCATAGTTAATAAGAGAATTTTGTCCTTAAATGAAATTCCTGAAGATTTAATATTGAATCATGTCAAGGGAGCTAATCTGCATAGTAAAAGTCATTCTCTGTCTGTCTCTAAGGATGAAACTCAGGCATTCATTATCGACAGGGTTGGATTGGACCAATTCCTATTCAATCGTGCAATAAAAAATGATGTTGATTGTCATTTATCTTCAAAGGTAGTAAATATCGATTCAGAGTCTGGTTTGGTGGAATTCAAGTCAGAATCCACTGTCAAGTCAATAAGCTCTAAGATAATTGTGGGGGCTGATGGTCCACAATCACTTGTATCAAAATCCCTTGGAAATGAGATTGACACTTATGATGCAAGCCAATATCTTGTAAAGGTTGAAAATATTGAAAATATGGAATTTGTTGACCTTTATGCAGGAGAAAATTTGTTTCCAGGTTTTATTTGGAATATTCCTGTCTATAAAAATATCTATAGGATTGGCATGTTTTCAAATTATAACTGTAAGGAGCAATCAGAGATTCTGGATAAGTTTTTGGAAAAGGAGTTCAATCATTCAAACTATGAGGTTTTGGAAAAGTACAAGGGCAAGATTCCAATATTCAATGGGAAAAACCTTTTGGTAAAAAATAGGGTTCTCTTGATTGGAGATGCCGCTTCTCAAGTTAAGCCTACAACTGGTGGAGGTTTATTGATTGGATTTGAATCAGTTCAATTTGCATTTAAATCTATTGTAAAGTCCTTAGAGGAATCTGATTTGGAAATTTTAAATGATTATGCAAATGATTTTGAAAAGAGATTTTCAAAGGAGTTTTCATACCAGTTCAAGGTTCAAAAAACATTGTGTACATTGTCTGATGAGGACTTGGATTACTTTTTCATTAAATTAAAGGAAAAGGAAGCTGACAAATTAATTTCTGAATATGGTGATATGGACAATCAATCTGCTCTTGTTAAGGAATTTTTAAAAAGAGGTCTGATTTTGGATTTGCTTCCAGCCATTCATAAGAGGGAATTGGCCAAGATCTGGTTGTTGAAATGATTGGATTTTAAATTTTTTAATCAAATGTTTTATTTAATTTGATTTAATTTATTTATTGAAATATTTGTTTAAGGATTAATTTAGGTTTATTGTTTAAATTTAATAATTATGTATTTATTTAGTTTTTAAGTATTTTCTTTGGTTTTTAAGTATTTTATTTGGTTTTTAAGTATTTTATTTGGTTTTTAAGTATTTATTATGGAGTATTGAAAATGGATTTATTATTGATCTTGTCACAGGAGCATGATAAGCTTCCATTGGCTGAACTTAGAGCTGTTTTAGAAGCGGAAGAAGTTGAAACAGAATTGGAATTGGTCTGCCCAGGTCTAGTAATTCTTAGAAAATTGGATGATGAGCATTTTGATGAATATTATAGGATGCTTGTTAGAAGATTGGGATACGCCCATGAGGTTCATCAGTTATTGACTACAGTGGATTATGAGGATTTGGAGGATGAGATTCTTTCAATTGACTGGTCTGAGTATATAGATGAAAACTTTGCCGTTCGTGTAAAACGTTTCCGCAGTGATATAGACACGGTTGGCACTGAAAAAAGAGCAGGACATTTGATTTTAACAAATACTCCAGGTATTTCCGTAAATTTATCAGAGCCTAAATCCCTGATAAGAATTGTTGCCTATTTGGATAATGTTTACTTATGTTATGGCAAATACAGATTGGATAAGAAATATTTTGAGGATATGAAACCTCATAAAAGACCATTTTTCCATCCGGGCTGCATGAGTCCAAAACTTGCTCGCTGTATGGTAAATCTTTCCCGTATAAAGGAGGGGCAAACTGTTCTTGATCCATTCTGCGGAACAGGAGGAATTCTTATTGAGGCAGGTCTTGTAGGTGCAAAGGTCATTGGCTGTGACATTGATTGGAGAATGAAAAAGGGTACAGCAACCAATTTGGAATATGTTGGAATTACAGATTACAAGACTCATGTTGTAGACATTCGTGAACTTGAAATGTATGAAGAGGTTGATGCTGTTGTAACAGATCCTCCATATGGCATTTCTACAACTACCTGTGGTGAAGGTGCTTCCGGTATATTTAAAGAGTTTTTAGAATCTATTGAACATAGTATGAAGGAAGATGCTCTTTTGGTGATGGCCAGTCCTGATTCATTGGATATAGATTCACTGTTTAAGGAAGTAGGTTTCGTTTTATTGGAAAGATACTCAATTAAAATGCATAAAAGTTTAACCCGTATCATTTCCGTGATAGCTAAAATTTAGTAAATGCCATTTAAATCATTGGCAATTTTTTACTATTTTTTTAATTTAATTTTTTTTAATTTTCAACTATTTTTTTTAATTTATGCTATTTTTTCTAATTTTTATTTTTTAACTTTTTTTATTTTTTATTTTTTATGAGTTTTTTCTTTTATTTTTAAGTTCTGGTTTTAAATTTTTTAAAAATTAAAGAATTAGTAATTTTAATTATTATTCATTTTAATTGGTTTTCATTCATTTTAAAAAAAGTAAAAGATTAATAAAATTAATTATTAATCTCTATTTTATTGTCCAATAAACTTCCTTCCTCTGCATTGATTATTTTTCCATCAAGGACCTCTATTATTCTGTCCGCTAGTTTTGCAACAGTCATGTCGTGAGTAACAATTATCAGAGTAATATTCTTTTCCTTATGAAGTCTATGAAGCTCTTCAAGTATTTTAGTACTTGTTTTGGAATCAAGTGAACCTGTAGGTTCATCTGCAAGTATGATTGAAGGATTGTTTGCAAGAGATCTTGCAATTGCAACTCTTTGCCTTTCTCCACCGGATAACTTGTTTGGTTTCATATTGGCCTTGTCCTTTAGTCCAACAATCTCCAGAAGATTCAAGGCATCCTCCCTCATTTGCTTGGAGGATTTGTCCTGTGTATACATTGGAATTTCAATGTTTTCCACAACGCTGATGTTGGGAATCAGATTATGCAATTGGAAAATGAACCCTATCTTTTTTCCTCTAAATTCATTCAGCTTGTTATTTTTTCTCAAGTCATATCCTGCAACCCTTATTTCGCCGCTGTCCGGAATGTCCAAGGCTCCAAGCATATTCAGCAAGGTTGATTTTCCAGAACCTGATGGGCCTATGATGGATACGAATTCCCCTTCCCTGATTGTAAGGTCAATTCCGTTTAATGCCTTGATGTTTCCATTTTCATATGACTTTTTAAGATTCTTAATTTCAATAATGTTTTCCATGAAAATCCTCCTATTCGTATCTTAGAGCCTCTGTTGGAGGTAATTTTGTAGCCTTCAATGCAGGATATATTCCTCCTATTATTCCAACAAACAATGCGATTGCAAAGGCCCTTGCAAATATTTCAAGTGAATATACAGGACTTAAAAGTTGCATTATATTTGATGCAGCAAGCAGTTCAACGCCAATAACACCTACAATTGAACCTATTATTCCTGCAACTATTGTAATCACTATTGACTCTCCAATAATCATTATCAGGATCTTTCTGTCTGACCAGCCCACAGCCTTTAAAACACCAATTTCTCTTGTTCTTTCAAATACACTTGTAAGCATTGTGTTAATAATTCCTACAGCTCCAATAATGATTGCAAGTAAGGAAATTGCTAAACTTGCTCCATTAAGCATGTCAATCATGTTTCTAACCATTTCCAAATCACTGAGGGAACTGATTGTTGTTAGGTTTTCACCATACTTGTCATCAATTCTTTCCTTGACAGCATCAACATCCTCACCGCTTTTCACCTTGACATAAATGGAACTTATCATTCCCTCATCGTCAGATAATTCCTGTGAGTTGTTCAATGCAGTAAATCCCCCTTGGTCCTGCATGGAATTTCCTGATTCATAGATTCCCACTATCTTGAATTCATTATTGTCAAGGCTGATGGTGTCTCCAACATCTTTTTCCTCATTTTCTGCAGCTATTTTTCCGATAATGATTTCTTTGGTATCGTTTTTATAAAGCCTTCCATCGGTTATGCTTAATTCTGCAACCTTGTAATCTGCAGGATCCATTCCTATAACTGCAAAATAGGGTGAATTAGGGGTCATGAGGACAGTCATGTATATTGGGATTGCATCGCCGACTCCTTTGATATTGGCTATTTTTTCAATATAGTCATCTTCAATGGTTGTAGTTCCAAAACTGGCCATTTGTGATGATTCACCTTCTGATTTTCCACTTACTGTAAAATCACAGCCTCCAGCATGTAGGGTATCATCTGCACTTGCTATCATTCCGTCTGTAATTGCTCCCAATGCAATTATTGTAGCTATTCCAATTCCTATTCCAATGATTGCAAGTATTGCCCTGCTCTTACTTCTGAAGGGATTTTTTAAAATTAATGTTAAAAATGACATTTTATTCCCTTTCTTTTAAATTATTTTTTTTTTAATCTTTATTGTTTAAAATTAATATTTTAAATCATTATAAAATTTTTGATTTATTTTTTTAAAAGTTTTTTTTATCAATTTTTAATTTTAATGAATTTTGAAAAAATGTAAAAAGGATTAATAAATAATGTGTAAAATTAGTTTATTCTGAAATGGTGTAAAAATACTTGGGAATCAAGTGAAAAAAAGTTTTTAAAAATTATTTGATTTTTTTTGAATGAATAAATTATTTAAAATGGTTTTTTTATAAAAAAAGTAATTTTATTATTTAAAAAGTTTTT
>NZ_CALCYR010000208.1 GCF_937906425.1 uncultured Methanobrevibacter sp.
TATAATTTGAATAAAAATAAAAATAATAAAATAAAATAATTTGTAATGAAAATTAAATAAGTTAAACTAAAAAAAATAATAAAAAATAATAATTTGTAATGAAAATTAAATAAGTTAAACTAAAAATATGAATAATATAAATTAATAAAAATAGAAAATTAAAATTTAAAGAAATTAAAAAAATAAAATGTTATTAATAAAATTAATTTAGAGAAATCTTATTAAAAACTGAATAATGAAGTTTGACCTTTTTCAAGAGGTTCTTCAGGAGATTCTCTAGTTCTTTTTCTAGATTTTGATTTAGAATCTTTTTTTTCCTCTGATTTTTTATCCCCATTATCCTCTTTTTTATCATTATCCTCATTATTATCAATATTCTTTCCTTTGGATAATTTGGATTTTCTGGATGTGGAACTGTCCAATGAGAATTCCTCTGCAATGGCATCCAATTCCTCATCAGATAAACCATCAATTTCAATGTTTTCAGATTCATCTTCTCTTGAATCATTTAGTATAATTTCGTCTGGAATTTGACTGTAGATGCCTTTCCTGACTTCTTCACGCCATTTTTCCTTTTCTATTTCCATCATTTCGGCTTTTTTCTTTTCCATCTTTTTAATTACAGCCTTAGGAATCTTTTTCTTTCTGAAACGTTTAATTTCATCCTCTTCAAGCTCTAAAAAGTCTGAAATTTCCCAAGCAAGTTCATCATTTTCAAACATTATCTCAAAATATGGGAAAATGGTATATGCCACTTGAAGTGAAACATGCATTTTCTCTTCCATTTTTGCTGCAATATTATCCCTTAAAGCCCTTTTACCACGGGTTCTACCCATTAATGTAAATGCCATAGGTCCTTGAATACGTGAAAATTTCTTATAAGTTGCCTTTTTGGATAATGAGACACCTGGACCCATAAAGTCTGATGCATATCTCCAATAACCGTAATATTGGCTGGATCTTGTTCTTCCCAAGTATAAATCCGCCTTGCTTATATTTTCATAAGCTTCCTTAATTTCCTTATTGCTTTCATATTCCCTTGGAATATTCTCGGCAATATATTCCATGATTAAACTGGGATCCTCATTGGTTTCTATCAATGTTCTTTTAACATTACTTGCATTCATGCTTTTAAGGACTCTGGTAACTGCATCAAAAATTGTAGCTGAATTATCCTTTTGGCCGGTTGTTTCAAGGGTTTCTTCGGTTAATTCCCCTCCATTTTCAACCAAAGCCTGTAATGTATTTATTGAAGAACGTAAATCTCCATTGGAACGTTTGGCCAATTGACTTAAGACCTTCTTATCAACTTCTATTTCCTCATTCTTTAAAACAACATCCCTTAGATATTTGTTTATGGATGGAGATTTTATCTTGTCCATTTTAAGAACTTTTGAGTTTTTCTTGATGGTGTTTAATTTATTGCTGTAAAAATCATTAGCCATCATTACAATAGGCTGTTTACTTTCCTTAATGATTTTATTTAAAGCCCTGGTTCCTCCCCTATCATTTGTTCCATGAATTCCATCAACTTCGTCCATTATTATTAATTTTTTATTTTCTCCAAATAGGGAATAGGTGTTTGCAGATTCTCCTATTGTATTTATCAATAAGTCATATGAACGTTTATCACTTGCATTAAGTTCAATATATTCAGAGAATTCATTAGCAATAATATGGGCAATAGTTGTTTTTCCTGTTCCTGCAGGACCTATAAGTAATAAAGGAGGCTGAGGATTTCCGTTTTTCCACTGATCAAGCCATTCTTGTATTGCCTTTTTTTGTTTTACATTACCGACAACATCCTCAAATCTTTTTGGCCTGTATTTATCTGTCCATAACATATTATAACCTATATTTTATAGATTTCTCTTTAATTTAATATACACTAAATTAATTTCTCTTTTAATTTAATATATGATCAATTTATTTTTTCTTTAAATCAAAAATTAATCAATTTAAACATTATAATGTAATTTTTAAGTATTAAATTAATTTTTAAATAAATTGCATTGATTATTTATAAAAACTTAGCAAGCAATGCTTCCAATTGGATTCTTGGATTAGCTCCTTCTCTTATTCTAAAATCAGTTTCTGCTATTGCACCAATTAAATTCATATAGATTTCACCATCCATCTTACCTTCCATAACTCTTTTGGAAACTTCCTGATAAATTTGATTAACCATATCCTCTCCACTTGTACCTTGCAAAATCATAACATCCCTTAAAATGGTGCGCGCTTCCATAAAGTTACCCATTAAGGCTGCATTTACCATGTTTTTGATTTCTTGTGGTTTTGCCTTGGAAACAACTTCAAATACATGGTCTTCAGTAATTTTTCCAGTTGATGCTGCAGATTGAAGCATGTTTACTGATTTACGCATATCACCTTCACCAAAGTAAACAATGGTTTCAATAGCCTTGTCATCATATTCGCAACCTTCACTGCGGGCGATGTATTTCAATCTTTCTCCAATTTCCTCTGCTCTGATTGGAGCAAATCTGAATATTGCACATCTGGATTGGATAGGATCTATGATTTTTGAGGAATAGTTACATGATAATATGAATGATGCTGTTTTGGTATACATTTCCATTTCACGTCTAAGTGCTTGTTGAGCATCTTTAGTCATGTTATCAACTTCATCCAAGAAGATAATTCTAAATGGGGCTCCAACAGGTTTTAAACGACAGAAATTCTTAATGTTTGTTCTTACTGTATCGATACCTCTTGCATCTGAAGCGTTTAATTCCAAAAAGTTTTGTCTCCAGTAATCACCTAGGATTGCTTTTACCAATGCAAGAGCGGATGTTGTTTTACCTACACCTGCAGGACCTGTAAACATTAAGTTTGGCATGTTTCCTTCTTCAACATATTGTTTTAATCTGCTTACAATGTGTTTTTGTCCTACAACATCATCTAAAGTTTGCGGTCTGTACTTTTCTACCCATGGTCCTAACATAATAATCACTATTTTTACGGATTTCGGAAAATATTGTATTTAATTTTTTTATTCATTAAATTCTTTCTTTTATTCATAAAGTTATTTATTTAAGAATTAAATGTTTTAATTAGTTTTTATAAGTTTTAATTAGTTCTAATTAGTTTTAATTAATAATTAGTTTTAATTA
>NZ_CALCYR010000209.1 GCF_937906425.1 uncultured Methanobrevibacter sp.
ACTAAAAAAGAATAGAATTAAAAAAAAAATTTAAACTAAAAAAGAATAGAATTAAAAAAAGATAAAAGAAGTAATTTACCTAATTACTTCTACAATTATGCCTAATTTTTCAGACTGTAAAATGTCAACCTTCTTACCGCTTGCACCTACAATTTCCTTTTTCATATTCAAGTGCTCTTCAGTAATTACACCATCTGCAATAGCTATTTCACCATTCTCTTCAAGTTGTTTAGCTATTTCATCAGGATCGGTTGATTTTATAAATCCAATAACCTTGCCGGCTTCCTTCTTGAATTGAGGACCTATCTTACTCATGTCAGGCTCAATTTCAATAACCTTTTCATGAACTTCAGGCTTGCCTGATGTTATTTCAAAGTCTTCAATCTTCAAGGTGCCCTTAATGTCATCTGCAAAGTATTCAAAGACATCCTTAAGGTTTTCTGTTTTTTCATTGACATAAACGTTTACATTAGCTACAGGAACATTCAATGGGATTTTGGAAGCTGATTTGAATCTTCTAACCTCACCAATTAATTCAATAGCCAAGTCACCATCATTTTCAATTTCAACAGAATCTAGATTTTCATCAATTTCAGGCCATAATGCATTGTGAATACTTCCTTCATTGCCAAAGTATTGGTAAACCTCTTCTGTAAAGAAAGGAGCAATTGGAGCAAGCAGTTTTAATGAATCTTCAATTACAGTTCTGAGAGTGTATTTAGCTGCAATTCTTGATTCCTCACTGATTTCATCATTGTATAACCTGTATTTTACTGCCTCAATATATTCATCACAGAAATCATGCCAAATGAACTGTTCAATTGTATTGATTACAGTGGCATAGTTATAGTCAGCAAATGCCGCATCAACGATTTTATTGACCTTATTCAATTTTGCAAAAATCCATGTATCCATTGGCTTGAGATTTTCCTTGATTGACTCGATGTCACCTTTTAAAGCCTTTTCGGATTCCTCATCGAAGATGTGCATACTGATGAATCTGAATGCATTCCAGAATTTCCTAATGAACTTGTAACCGTGCTTGATGTTTTTCCAATCAAATGCAACATCTGAACCAGGGACACTGTTTGCAGCCCATAATCTTAATGGATCTGCACCATACTCTTCAATAACCTCTTCAGGACCGGTTACATTTCCACGGGATTTACTCATCTTGTAACCGTCTTCTCCAAATACCATACCATTGATTACAATGTCATCAAATGGCTTATCTCCTGTAAGGGCCAAACATCTAAGGGTTGTATAGAATGCCCAAGTCCTGATGATATCGTGTCCTTGAGGACGGATATTTGATGGGAAAATATTCTCCCAGCCAGGATTTGGCCAATCAGCTACAGAAAGTGGGGAAATTGAACTGTCCATCCAAGTGTCCAATACATCCTCTTCAGCAATGAATTCACTGCATCCGCATTCACATGCTTCAGTTGGTTGGTCAATTGTTGGATCGATTGGCAATTGCTCTTCTGTAGGCAAAATAACCTTTCCACAGTCTTTACAGTACCATACAGGAATAGGAGTTGCAAACAATCTTTGTCTAGAAATGCACCAATCCCATTCCATAGAATCTGCCCAATTCAACAAACGGCTTTTCATATGTTCCGGAACCCAACGCATTTCTTCAGTAGCTTCCTTGATTTCATCAATCATCTTTGTTACGGCAACGAACCATTGTTTCTTAACAAGAATCTCGATAGGAGTCTTACATCTCCAACATTGACCTACATTCTGGTCAACTTCCTCCTGCTTCTTAAGGTATCCTTCAGCTTCAAGATCCACAATGGTTTGAGCCTTCGCATCCTTAAGTTCCATGCCTTCGTATCTGCCGGCAGCTTCAGTCAGGATACCTTGTTCAGTAATTGCTTCAATAACATCCAAATCATATTTGTTTACCCAAGCAACGTCAGTCTTATCCCCAAAAGTACAAATCATTACTGCACCGGTACCATATTCCATATCTACCTCTTCATCTGCAATGATTTTAACCTTTTGACCGGACAATGGCACTTCCACATATTTTCCAAGAAGACTATTGTATCTCTCGTCATCAGGGTGAACAACCACAGCAACACATGCAGACATAAGTTCAGGACGGGTTGTTGCAATCAATACCCCATCAACACTTGGGTCTGCCTTTTGGCTAAACTCAGCATATCTTACATAGGAATTTCCTTCAATATTTGCAAGAACATCCTCTGGAACATCTGCCGGAGGGAAATTCACATAGTTTAAAAATGTGGTGTTGTCACTGTATTCAACCTCTGCAAATGCAATGGCTGTTTCACATCTAGGACACCAGTTTACAGGGTGAATGCCTTGATAAACCAATCCCTGATCATACATTTTTAAAAAGGACAATTGAGTTCTTTTCCTGTATTCAGGAGTCATGGTAATGTATTCCCTACTCCAGTCCTGTGAAAAACCTACAGATCTCATTTGAACCCTCATGGCTTCAATATTTGAAGAGGTCAATTCTGTACACATATCCCTGAATTCTGATCTTGTAACATCATTCTTCTTAATGTTATGTGTCTCTTCAACCTTTACCTCTGTTGGAAGGCCATGACAGTCCCATCCTTGAGGGAACAATACATCCATACCCTTTTCACGACGGTATCTTGCATTAAAATCAATATAAGCCCAGTTTAAGATGTGGCCCATATGAAGCAATCCTGTTGGATAAGGAGGGGGTGTGTCTATGACATATCTAGGTCTTGTTCCATCTCCAATAAATTTATAAACTTCATCATCTTCCCATTTTTTCTGCCATTTCTCTTCTTTCTTATGGTCATAATCTTTAGGAATTTCTTTATTTGTCAAAATATTATCTCCAATCAATTAAATAATAGTAAAAATAATGAAAAAATGTATAATTGAATTTATTTTTAAAAAATAAATCAAATATCAAACATTCTAAGTTAATATATATTAAAAGTCTTTATTAAATATTTTTATATTTTAAATATTTTTCAAATTTGATAAATAAAAGCAATGAATATTTTAATTGAATAATCATTTAAAATAAAAAAAATTTAAATAAAAATTAAAAAAACTAAAAATCCTTTAAAATAAAAAAAATTTAAATAAAAATTAAAAAAACTAAAAATCCCTTAAACTAAGAAGATTTAAATAAATATTTAAAAATTAAAAATCCTTTTAACTAAGAATATTTAAATAAAACAAATGCCAATTAAATATAAAATCAATAAAATTATAATCAAAAACAATAATTTTATAATAAATAATATACATAAAAAAACATAGTATGTTATCTAATTAATAAATAATAATCATTTAAAAAAAATAAGTTTTTTATTTAATTTATTAAATTAATTTATGATTACTTAACATAATTTTTAAAAATCAACTTAAACGAGGTGGAAAAATGAATTTATTATGGTTTTATGTAGCTATTGTACTTGCAATAAGTGATGAAGTTCACAGCAGAATAGTTTGGGGCTATGTTAGAGACTTCTACATAATATTTGGAGGCCTTTTAAGTAGCACATTAGATTCAGTTATGGAAACTTGGGTTGTTCATGAAGCTTTAGAAGCGTTTTTCCATTTTATAATAGTGTCAATAGTATTTTTCTCAATAAAAATAGGATTTTTAGCAGCTTTAATACATTTCATACTTGACGTAAGTCATTCAATAGTTATTAGACATATTCCTTGGTTGCCACATAGATCATTACACTTTGTAATCGAAAGCTTATTCTTTATAGCAATCTTCGGACTTTAAGCCTGCATGATTAAAATACTTTAAAGTTTAATATTAAAATTTACATTAAAAATAAGATTAGATTCCCAAATAAGGAATTTAAATTAGAATTACCAATTAATTTAAAAACTTAAATTAAAAAATTTTAATTAAAAAATTTTAATTAAAAAAATATAAATTATAAAATTAGGAGATAAAATGCCAGTAATAACATTCAAATATCAGGATTTAAAGGATTTAGGTATTGATATGGAAAAAGATGAACTCATTAATACCTTACCTATGATGGCAAGTGATATTGAAGATTATGATGATGAAGAGATAAAGGTGGAATTTTTCCCAAACCGTCCAGACAATCTCTCTGTTGAAGGGGTTGCAAGATCATTTAAAGGATTTTTAGGACTTGAAACAGGATTTCCAAAATATGATATAGAACCTTCAGGTGAAAAAGTTATTGTAAGCCCTGAAGTTGCAGAAATACGTCCTTACATCAAGTTTGCAAAAATCGAAGGAGTTGACTTCTCAGGAGACAAGATCAAATACATCATGGACTTTCAGGAAAACCTGCATTGGGTAATCGGAAGGGACAGGAAAAAGGTCGCTATAGGTATTCACAATGCAGATGTTGTTGAAGGGCCATACAAATACATAGCTACAGGAAAAGATGAAAATCCTTTTGTAGCTCTTGAAATGGAAGAGGAAATGACTCCTGACGAGATTTTGAAAAGTCATAAGACTGGAGAAAAGTATGCTCATTTGATTGACCAATTCGACCATTATCCTCTTATTCTTGACAAGGACGACCAGGTCTTATCAATGCCTCCAATCATTAACGGAGAATTGACAAAACTTTCAGAGGATACAAAAAACATTATTGTTGATGTAACCGGAACTGACGACAGGGCAGTCGGATTTGCATTAAACATTATCTGCGCATCCTTTGGTGAAGTTGGAGGAAAAATAAAAACCATGGAAATTGAATATGCTGATGAAACCATAATCACTCCAGACCTAAGTCCAAAAACAAGAACTGTCCATGTTGATTTGACCAATGACTTAATTGGCGGAACTGAGCTAAATGCAGAAGACATTAAGTTATTGCTTGAAAAGGCAAGATTTGATGCAAATATAATAAACGATAATGAATTGGAAGTAATCATTCCTGCATTCAGAATGGATATTCTCCATGAGGTTGACATTGTTGAAAACATTGCAATACAATACCATATCAATGCTGTGGAAGCAAAATTGCCAAATCTTACAACAGTGGCTACCGAACATAGCTGGTTTAAATCCGAAAAGACCATCCGTGAAGTTATGATTGGTTTAGGATTCCAGGAAATTATGAGTTTAATGCTTACAAGTGAAACAAATCACTTTGAAAAGATGAATCAGGAAGAGATTGACCACGTTCAAGTGTCAAAGCCAATTACAATTAGCGGAACCATGATCAGAACCAGTTTGCTTAACAGTCTTATGGAATTTTTAGAAGACAACAAGCATGAGGATCTTCCACAAAAGATTTTTGAAATTGGTGATGTTTTATACATGGACGACAGCACATTCAACAAAACAAGAGCTGCCAAGAAATTGGCTGGAATGATTTGTCATTCAAGTGCAAACTTCACTGAAATAAAATCAACTGTAGCAAGCGTATTATCCAATTTAGGATACTCAATGGAAATTTCAGACTCAGACAATCCTAGTTTCATTCCAGGAAGAGTGGCTAATGTTGATGGAAAAAGTAAAAATGGCATGATAACTGGATTCTTTGGAGAAATAGCTCCAGAAGTTATTAGAAACTTTGAACTGGAATATCCGGTTATTGCATTTGAGATTGAATTTTTACAATAATAAAATTCAATCATTTTATATTTTTTAAATTATAATTTTTTTCTTATTTGAAATCCTAAAAAAAGGTTAATTCTTGAACCGAAGAAAAAAACTTAATAAATTTAAATCCTAAAAAAAGATTAATTCTTATTGAACCGAAGAAAAAAACTTAATAAATTTAAATCCTAAAAAAAGGTTAATTCTTATTAAAACGAACAAAAAAAGTTCCTAAAAATTTAAAACTTAAAAAAAATTTTATAAAAAACCACCATATTAATATTTAATTAATAAATAAAGATTAAATGAAATAAATTTAAACCAAACATAAGCTAAAAATTAAAATTACTAAATTATAAAAATTATTGCAATAGTTAATTTTTAAATTTGAGAATGTAGCAGTAAAATACTAAAATGAAGAAAAATACCAACATATATCATTCACTAAAAATTAATTCAACCATATTTATTAATTTTAATTGTATACATCATCAATCCGAGCACTTAATCAATATTTAAGCAATATTGACACTTCTCTCGCCCATTTTGATGCACCCATACCACGAATTTAATAAATAAACCATACGTTGAACCAAAATTTAAACTTTCTAGAACATTTATTTTTTAGTTCTATTCATTACCAATAGTTAAAATGTAGAACAATACATTTAACTTGTCACCTTCAATTATCAAGCACAAACCGATTAGACCATACACATCAGAGATCAAATTCATCAGAGTTTAAAGTTTAATCCATTATCATTGATATTTGAAGTAGCATTCCAAATTTTATTTTAAAAAAAATGTGATACCATGAAAAGAACATTAAAATCCACTAAAAACACCGTATCTAGCCGTAGAACTTCATTAAACTTAAAAAACCAAAACATCATGACTGAAAAAATTAATTACTTAAAATCTCAAGAAAGAGAAGAAATTTCCGAATGCCCACAGTGTGGTTCAAGTGATTTCTTCACAGATGACGCCAAACATGAAATTATCTGTTCCCACTGCGGATTAGTTGTTGAAGAAAACATTATAGACTTTACTCCATCTGGAACCGCTATAAATAATGATGGAAAAGGACTTACACAACATTCAATGGCAGACAATGGCAGAGCTGATGGAGGATTAGGATCCAGTTTAAGATTAAATGATGTTAACCACGACCAAAGAAGAATGTGGAATCGTTTAAGAAGAATGAATAACCAATCCAAAATCAAAAACAACAAGGACAGAAACTTACTCAGAGCAACTCCAACATTGCTGATGTTAATTTCCAGATTATCTCTTCCTAAATCCATTAAGGAAAGAACTATCTACATTTACAAAGAAGCTCTTGACAAGGAACTTGTTAGAGGAAGAACCATTGATGGAATCATGGCTGTTAGCCTATTTGTTGCATGCAGAGAACAAAATGTTCCAAGAAGTTTAAAAGAAATTGAAGAAGCGTCAGGCATTTCTAAAAGAACTCTTCATCACAATTTAAACTTAATTAAGAGAGAATTAAAGATTAAGGTACCTCCTGCAAGAGCTATGGATTACGTTCCAAGATTCACAAGCAACTTAGGATTATCCAATGCTATTGAATCCAAAGCTATTGAAATTCTTGAAGTGGCTCAACAAGAAAAAATCCTTGGAGGAAAAGATCCTAAAAGTTTCGCAGCAGCTGCTATCTACAGTTCAACAATCCTACTCGACGAACGTGTAACCCAAGGGGAAATTGCAGAAGCGACTAAAGTCACTGCTGTTACCATCAGAAACAGATGCAAAGACATGGATGTCATCATCAAAAACATATAAAATTATTTTTTTCTTTTTTATTTAAATTTAAAATTATTTTTCTTTCTTATTTTAATTTAAATTATTTTTTTATCTTATTTTTATTTAAAACTATTTTTTATCTTATTTTCAATTTTTAAACTATTTTATTAAATTTCAATTTTTTACCATTTCAATTCATTAAGAATAAACCTCTTTTTAAACAAAAATTTATTTTCTTAACAGCCCCAAAACCCTTTTTTCAGAATTTAAAATTTATTTCCCTTAGAATCCAACAAACCCATTTTATGAATTTTAGAAAAAATTAAATAAAAACATTTTAAAAATTATATTTAAGTGATTTTATGACAATAATTAAAAAATCAATTAAAATTAATTCTAATTCTTCTTTTGAAATAATAGACATTACAGACCAAGTTAAGGAAATTTTAAACAATATAACTCAAGAATATGATGATAAAATACCAAATAAGACCGGAATTGTTTCCATATTTACCAAACATTCCACTAGCGCAATTAGAGTAAATGAAAATGAATCAGGTCTTTTAACAGATTTTGAAAATATCTTGAATGAATTGGTTTTAGACAAAAATAACTACAGACATGATGCCATAGACAACAATGCATCATCCCATCTAAAATCATTTTTACTGGGCTCTTCTGAAAGCATTCCAATAAGTGAAGGAAAATTAGATTTAGGAACCTGGCAATCAATATTCTTTATAGAATTGGATGGTCCTAGAATGAATAGAACAGTCGATTTGAACTTTATTTTAGAATAAATCTGATTAAAAATTGATTAAATATAAAAATATTAATTATTAAATAATAATTTTTAAAAAATAGAATAAACAGAGCAAAAAATTAATAAAAATCTTAATAATAATCTAAAAAAAGAAAAACCGGTATATTGGTCTTTCAATATAATGTAAAATTAAATTTCTAACTAGAACTAACTCCAATTATATATGGATTACTTGCTGTACCTGGATTAGTTTCTGATGCAGTTGTTACACTAGCCGTGGATACAAGAGAAACTGAGGGACGGACCCCGAGAGCATTGTTCACGTAGTTGCTGCCACTCAAGTAGCCATTGACGTACACGCTCCAGCCGCTAGCGTGGGCACCAAAGAAGACGTCAGGAGACAAGGACCACCAGTAATTACCAGATGCATTTTTTCTTAGGTAATATAATGTATTAGAAGTTCCATATGCTGCCCCAGCAAATGCTATTTCATCCGCAGTTAGTAATCCGATCTTTTTATCTAAGGCTCCATTCCCATTTGTTGTATCTGATACCGTAAACTTTGATAGTTTTCCATCACTTCCTGCTTCTGGACACACTAACGTTACTTTGCTTGTTGTTGCTTTTGTCCATGATGTTGCTTTATCATCTAAGAGTCTTGTTGTTGCACCATAGTATGTTACTTCAGTGTTATATCCTAAATTGGTTGGAGTATAACTTGATCCTAATGGATTAAAATCACTATCGGTATTTAAACTTTTATCATTACACCAGATAACATCAGCTAATAAATCGGTATAATCTGTTTCAGCATCTTCTCCTAAATAATCATCATACCATGTTTCTAAATTTGTTAATATGGTACTTTTATTTGTATTGGCATGTTCTGCTTCATATGTACTACTTCCTGGCGTTCCATACATGAAACCAACATAGGCATTTTTATCACGTGAAGAATTAAATACACTTGTATATGTAGATTCGCTATACCTCGCAAATGCATTACTTGTTCCATCTTCACTTGTTGCGCAGGGATTATCTACTTCATTGGGATTATAATTATATAATACTAATTTAGTATTACCTAATCCATCTACTCTTACTATTCTCCAGCACATTCCAGCAAAGGCAACGTAATTATTTTCGACTGCTCCTCGGTAATAATAGCTAGTTCCATAATCATCTTCAGTTAATGCTAAGATTGCCTCTGTTTCAGTAGTTACCTTAACTGAACCAGTTATATATAAAATCATAGATGCTGACTCAGACGTTGTATTAATAATATATGCATTGCTTCCATTTATTATTGCATATTTACCAGCTAAAATT
>NZ_CALCYR010000210.1 GCF_937906425.1 uncultured Methanobrevibacter sp.
TGCTACACCAGCACCAATAGCTGCTAAAGCAGTACCTAAAGCAATTTCTACCATAAAATATATCTCCTTAATTAAATTGTTTAATAATAATTGTTTTTAAAACATAAATTTTGATTTTAATTTGAAATACAAATCCAATCAATTAGTTTCAATAAACTAAATTTTTGATTTTAATTTGATTTAACAAATAAACCAATGAGTTTCAATTCATCGAATTAAAACCAAGCCTTAAATCTTAGACAGTAATTGACTTAAAACTTTTAAATAAACTATAAATTAATAAATTTGAATTTTAATTATTTTTTAACTCTTGTAAATTTCCTTTTAGCTTTAAAAGCTTCGAAAGAATGTTTTCCACCTAAGTAAAATTGAGAGAAGAACTCTACATAGTTTAAACGCAATGCATTTACTCCAGCACCTAATACCTGGAAGAGGAAGTTTGCAATGTGTCCACCAATGAATATGATGATAGCCAATACAATACCTACAAATGGAATCATGTCATTAACCATATTGGTCAAGATGTTTACAGTCATTGCAATACCGCCAGTAGCTAAACAAAGAGCTAAAAGACGAGCATAAGACAATACATCTCCCATGAATCCAAATACATCCATAAGACCATAAGCACCATTAGCCCAGATAAGCAATACTAGGGAAAGTACAATCAATGCTGCACCAAGTCCCATACCAATCATGCCGAATGCTGGGAACAAGTATCCTAAAATTAAGACGACTAAACCAAGTTCTAAAATAAACCAAACGATTTGGGAACCGATAGCCTCTTTCTTCTCACCGTATCTTAAGTTATTGATTGCACCGAGGATAAAACCAAGGTTGGTGTAAATTAAACCAATTACAATAGCAATAACCAAAATGGTTGCCGGGTTTTTAAATGCGTTAATTGAATCGATTACTGTAGGAAGTGCATCTCCCATACCAAGAATTCTGGTATAGAAATCACCGAGTAAACCATTGGTAACAAGACCTAAAATAATAGACCATATACCGCTTGCGAAGATGATTAAACCTCCGTCACGTAAGGTGTCACTGGTTTTACCCATTCCCTTATATAAAATTATACCTATGATTGCAACCAAAAGACCGTATCCTGCATCGGTTAAACAGAAACCGAAGAAGAATGGGAAAGTAATTGCAACAAAAAGAGTAGGATCTATCTCATTATATTTTAATGGAGAGTACATTCCGACTAATAATTCATAAGGTTTTGCATAACTGCAATTTTCCTGCAATACTGGAACGTCTTCGCTGTTGTCCGGAACTTCTTCAAATTCTATAATTGCATGACCATCGGTAGCGGATTCAATTATATCCTCTGCCTTTTGGGAATACTTTTCAGGCACCCATGCCTCTAGAACAACAGTCTTATCGGTTTCAGCAAAAGTAGCGAAAATCTCGTTTTTATCTTTCTCATTTTCCAATTGTTCTTTTAAAGCAAGAACTTCATCATCCCATTTTTCAGCTACGACTTTCAAATCAGCCTTAGCCTGGGATCTTTCACCTTCGATAGCTTGTAATCTGGATTCGGCACTGGAAATTATACTGTCAGGATTTCCTTCCAAACCTTCAGTCTCAAACTTCTCGAAATCATTTTTCCTAAGTAAGGTATAGACCTCGTCCTTAAATTCACTGGCAACCACAACGACCATGATATTATATTCTTTTTCTTCATCTGGCGCCAATTCATAAAAGAGATTGTCTGTAATCTTACTGTATTCATCTTTAAATTTCTGAGCTGACTCAGCAGTGATCCTACCAACAATGGTAGAAGTGTACTTTGAATCACTTAAAAGGGCCAAATCCATATTTAAAGTTTTTAAACGATTAGCCAAATTTTTATTTGATTCAAGTCTACTCTCTTCACTGTCTAGTGCGGCTAACTTATCTTCAATACCTTTTGTTTCAGCCTCTACCTGGTCCAATGTTGATTCGGCATAAGCGATTAGGCTATCCGTATCAACATCCTCGACTTCTTTAGGAACTGGAAGATCGGGACTAATCAAAGACATGATTTTCTCTTTCATTCCCATTCCCTCTGAAAGGGCATCGCCTAATAGATCAGACAATGCACTTGTTTTCATAAGAAGTGAAGAAAGTTTACCAGTTTGAGGAGTAACTTTTGAAGGCCTCAAAAGTTCTGCTAGCTTAGGATCTTGCTGAATACGTTCAGAAATATCATTTATTTGGACGATACCCTCATCGTGAAGTGCACTCACCGTAGGACCAGCGTATGCATCCAAAGTTATAACATTAAGCTTACGCATTCTCGCAGTTCTAAACATTATCTCACACTATAAAATATTTTTAACAATAATTGAAGCAGCTTCATCTATATTTCCTCTAGCCTTATTTTTAATAGCGCTTACATCGCTATCAGCTTTTGAACCTATAGAAGTAGCTTCTTTCTTTGCATTTTCTTCTGCATCAAAAACAGTAGATTGAGCCTCTTCGTTAGCTTCATTCTTAGCAGTTTCAACCATTTCATTTGCTTTTATAGTAGCATCATCAATCATTGCTTTCGCATCGACTGTAGATTGTTCTACTAAGGAATCAGCATCACTTTCAGCCTTTTTTATTTGGGTAATAGCTTCTGATATCCCTGCCATAATAAATCACCATGGTAATTAAATTTTTATTTTTGTTAATATATATATTTTATTATATGATTATAATATGCTAAAAAAACAGTAAAATTTCAAAAAAATAAAATGACTGAAAAAATGTAATATATTTTTTACATAAAATTGAAAGAACAATTCAAAAGAATTATTTAAAATCAAATCAACCATTGAATCAAGGAATTTTTAAAAAAACAAATTTAAGAGAGAAATAGGACTATTGAATAAGAGAGATTAATTTAAAAAAAATGATATTATCATGATAATAACATTGAAAAAATAAAAAATTTTCATGAAAAAATTATTAAAAAATTTGTAAAAAATTTGTAAAAAATTTGTAAAAAATTATTTAATTTCAATTAAAAACAATAGTTTAAAAACACTGTGAAAAATAGTGAAAATTTTAAAAAATATTCAAAAAAACTTTAAATATCAGAACAGTTTTCAATTAAA
>NZ_CALCYR010000211.1 GCF_937906425.1 uncultured Methanobrevibacter sp.
ATTTTGGTAGTTTTTTTTATATTTATCAATAATAAAACGAAGTTGTCTTTTGTATTTATTTCTATAAACTGCTTTACCTAGTTTCTTTCCAACAGATATACCAAACCTATAATAATCAAGTCCATTATCATTATAGTAAATAACATAACTCTTATTTTTTACATAATCACAATTATGTATTATATTTGAAAAATCCTCACTTTTTTTTACAGTATGCAATTTATCCATACAAAATCACCTCAACAAACAAAAAAGCCACTGAATACAGTGGAATTTTAAACTAATTTTTTACTAATTTAAACTACTTTTAAAGTAATTTTAAACTACTTTTTAAAAATAAATTTACTAATTTTAAACTAATTTAAAACTACTTTTAATCTAATTTTAAACTAATCTTAAAACCCTCTTAAACTACTTTAAAATAATTTTAAACTAATTTAAAACTAATTTTAAACTAATTTAATCTAAAAATTTTAAAAAAAACATTTTTACTCTCTTTTAAAGAAATAAATAAAAAACAAAATAATTGATAAAAAAGTTAAAAAAATTATAAAAAAAGTTAAGAAAATTATAAAAGAAGTTAAAAAAAATAAATAAAAAAATAAAAAATAAAAACAATAATTATGAATAAATTAACTCAAAATTAGTCGAATTTATGCCATAATCATTAGAAATCCTATTTAATTTCTCTAAAATAGCTTTATTCTCTTCCAAATTAAATTCCAGATGAAGATTAATCTTTGCAGTCAAGACATTTTCTATTCCATCAATTGACCAAAGATGAAATTCATCCAATGAATCCACTCCATCCACAGCCAATAAGTCTCTTTTTAAATCTTCAACATTAATTTCAAATGGAATAGCCTGCAATAAAACCTTGGCACTTGCTATAAATGTTTTAGACAAGTTATAAATAACCCAAAGACTTACAAGAATAGAAGCAATCGGATCCAAAATAGGAAGATTGACAAATAGCATTATGACTGCAATTATCAAAAGAGCTATCCATTGAAAGACATCTCCAAACATGTGAATTGATATTGCCCTTTCGTTAAAGGTTTTTCCACTATGCAATTTAAAAAGTGATGCTCCCTTGAATATAATTCCTAAAATAGCTATAAAAATCATCCCAGAAGCATCAGGAGTCTCTACAATAAATAAACGATTGATAGCCTGATAAACAACTGCAAAAGATGCTAAAATAACTATGGTTGAATTAAATAAAGCTCCAAAAATTGAAAATCTTTGAAAACCATAAGTAAAACTGCTGGTGGACTCCTTTCCAGACAATTTTTCCAAAACCCATGCAATGACAATGGAAAACGTATCACTTAAATCATGCAATGCATCTGAAATGATGGCTACACTGTTTGTTATGATACCTCCTGAAATAACAACTATATTGAATAATAAATTAAAAATCAGTGCATAAGAGAGATTTTCACTTGCCTTCTTGTGCACTTCACCATAATTGTGTGAATGGATTGAATCACTTGAATTGTTTTTATTGTTCATTTCTAAATAATTCCCCCAAAATAAATTTTAAATTTCTAATAAAACTACAAAAAACCCCAAATCCAGAAAAAATCTTAACTGAATTAATATTAATTATATTCATTATCCATAATAAATTTTAGTAAAATAAAAAAATTGATTGAAAATAAATCATTTAAATTAATTGAAATATTAAAAAAGTAGTTAATAATGGAAAAATAAAAAAAAGACATGATTAGCTAATTAAAAATACTTAAAATAAAATTTAAACTTTAATTAAATATTAAAAAACTAATTAATAAATGAAAAATGAAAAAAACATGATTAGCTAATTAAAAATACTTAAAAAAAAATTTAAACTAAAAAAATAAAAAGTTTAAGAAATAATTAAATAAAAATTAGCAATATTATTTCTTATAAGGGCCAAAAAGCTTTAATTTATCACTTGCTATTAAAGATGCAAAGTTTCCAGCCTCTTTTAGACTTTTTCCATTTAAAATAGCGGAAATGAAAGCTGCCATATAAGTGTCTCCACAGCCTGTTGCATCTAGAATTTTATCACATTTAACAGGATTTATTTTACAGTTAATATCCTTTAAATCATTTTTTATCCTAGAACCTTTACTTCCATTGGTAATAATCAAAAATTGTGACTTGAAAAGGTCCAAATAATCCTCAATGATTTTAAATTCAATTTCATCTAAAAAAATGGAATCTGAACAGGCTAATGAATTTAAAATTTCAGAGACTCCAAGTTTTAGAGATCCATTTTCCTCACTTATTCTTAAAAATCCCTGAAGGGAAATATAGATTGGAACATCAAATGAATTAAGATAATCGATTGTTTCACTTGAAAAGTCATGAATGTTTAATGGATTTAATACAAATGCATCTATGTTAATATCACTTAAAATAGGCTCCAAATCCCCCCTTGATATTGATATATTTGCAAAATTGGTCTTTTGATACCTAATATCAAGATTGTTTGAATCAGGATACTCATTTACAAAATAATGAGTATCTTCCTTTAAAATAAGTTTAAGCTTGGACTTATCTGGAAATTCATCCAGCAAATCATTTTTTGAAGCATTTACAATAGCTATATAATCATTGTAGAATTCTTCAAAAACAAAACTTTGAAAATAAGTGGCTCCACCAACTTTAGAGCTTTCTTTATCTCCAATAATGATTAAATCCTCACAAACAGGTCCAATTAAAACAAGAGTCATAACAATCAATCTTTTTCAAATAAATAAAAATAAAAATAAAATTCATGAAATTTTAATAAAATTCTTTAAAATAAAAATTAATGAAAACT
>NZ_CALCYR010000212.1 GCF_937906425.1 uncultured Methanobrevibacter sp.
CACTCTTTCCCTACACGACGCTCTTCCGATCTTATTTTATTAAAAATTTATACAAATTAATCTTTTATTAAAAGATTTAAAACAATTAAATAATTATTCTAAAAAATAATTACGTCAAAATATATAGAGGTAGATAAGATGGCAAAGAAAGCAAGACGTAGAGTACGTGACACTTGGAAAGAAAAATCATGGTATACTATTAAAACCCCTGTTGCATTTGGAGATAAGGAAATCGGTACCACTCCAGCAAGAGATCCTGAACTTGTATACGGAAGAACTGTAGAAGTAACCATGAGAGAATTAACTGGAGATTTCTCCAAACAATACATCAAATTACAATTTGAAGTGGACAATGTTGCAGGAAACATTGCAAACACAAAATTCACTGGACACAAAACCACTACTGATTATGTAAGAAGCATGATTAGAAGAGGAACCAGTAGAATCGATGCTCCAGTTTATGTAACAACCCAAGACGAACGTAAATTAAAACTTCATGTTTTAGCTGTTACCACTAGAAGAGCAAAATCCTCTCAACAAAAATACATGAGAGAAACCATTAACGAGTTAGTTACTAAAGTAGCTAGCGAAAAAACCTTTGATGAACTTGTAGAAAACTCTGTAAACGGTAGATTAGCTTCTGAAATTTATCACAAAGCTAAAAAAATCTATCCTCTCAAAAGAGTGGAAATCATCAAAAGTAAAGTATTAGATTAAGTCTAATATTTTCTTTTTTTTCTTTTATTAACTTATTTTTATTCAATTCACTTTTATTAAACTTATTTTTATTTATTCTTAATTTTTTTACTTATTTTTACTTATTCTTACTTATTCTACATACTTACTTATCCTTACTTAGTTTTACTTAGTTTTACCTTAATTAATTTTATTTAAACAAATTTTTACTAATTTTAGTAACTCTTACAAGCACATTATTATTAAAACTAAATTTCACTCATATATTAATTCTTACAATCACAATATGAATCAAACTAATTTTTCTATTTCACTAATTTTTTATCCTATTAATTCAGCAATTTTCAAAAATCCCTTTTTTATAAAGCATATAAACAAAAGTTTACAAAATATTGCTTTTAAAAAATAAAAACCTTTTATAAAATATCAACAATCAACAAATAAAAGATAATAAGTTAATTATTTTAAAAAATTGATTAAAATAATTTATTTAAAATAAAATAAACATAAAATTAAACTTAAATAAACTAATAAAATAAGATAAACTATTTAAATAATAAACTATATAATATAGAATAATTTTAACTACCGAGTGATAAAAATGCAAGAGACTTTAATGATAAATTGGGGATATGTAGTGCTCCTTTTTATTTTGGGGGTAATCACCTATAAAAGAAAAAGCTTGGATCTTTTAGGTTCTTTAATAATGATATTTATGGGAGTTACAATTATCTTCTCTGCAGGAGTTAATTGGCTAATTTTAATTGTATTATTCCTTATTTTAAGTCTATTTGCCACTCGTTTTGCAAAACCATACAAAAGTGAACTTGGAGAATATGAAGGAACCAGAACCGCTAAAAACGTTATCTCAAATGGATTGATAGCATTTCTAATGGCTGCATTTGGAGGTTATTACCTGCCATTGGTTGGAGGTTTCATTGGAGCTGTGGCTACAGCAACTGCAGACACCTTGGCAAGTGAAATAGGGGTTCTTCAAGAACCAAGATTAATCACCAGTTTTGAAAAAGTTCCAGCAGGAACTGATGGAGCAATATCCATTTTAGGAACTTCAGCAGGAATCGTAGGTGCTGGAGTCATAGGATTTGCAGCATTTTTACTTGGAATTATTGGCAATCCACTTACTGCAATTAAGATTTCAGTTATTGCAGGAACAATAGGTTGTTTTGTAGACAGCATACTTGGAGCAGTACTTGAAAGAAAAGGCTGGATCAATAATGAACATGTTAATCTATTAGCAACAGCTTGTGGAGCACTTATTGGAGTTATTTCAGTAATGTAACCGTTTTAAACTACTTTTTTATAAATCAATTTTAATTCACTTTTTATTTAAAAATAAAATTTAAAAATATTTTTTTAAGAAAACTACATAAAAACAAATCTTATTTTTACTAAAAAACAACTCATAAAAATCTTTTTTTAAGAAAACTACATAAAAACAATCTCATTTTTACTAAAAAACAATTCATAAAAATCTTTTTTACAAACATGATTTAAAAAAAAGTGTTTTTAATCAAATTTCAAAATTCATCCAATCAAAATCACTTTTTCATAAGTCATAAAAACAAATTTTATAAGTATATAAAATCATATTATTTATTAATAGTAATTTATATGAATATAAATTCTATAAATTTTAAAAATTTTAAAAATTTTAAAAAAAAATTAAAACTTATTAACTAATTTAATTACAAAGTCAGAATTGGTGAGAAAATGAAAGGAATAATATTAGTTATGGATGGGATGGGAGGACGCCCTCTAAAAGAACTTAATAATCAGACTACACTTCAAGCTGCAAATACTCCAAACATGGATAAAATGGCAGAAAGAGGAATAACCGGATTAATGGACTCCATTGCTCCAGGAATCATTCCAGGCAGTGATACAGCACACTTATCAATCTTAGGTTACGACCCATACGAAGTTTATACAGGAAGAGGTCCTTTTGAAGCATCTGGTGTAGGTGTAGATGTTATACCAGGAGATATTGCATTCAGATGTAATTTCTCAACTTCTGATGAAGATGGAATCATTACCGACAGACGTGCAGGAAGAATCAGAGATGGAACCGATGAAATTGTGGCAACCCTTAACACAATGAAAATCGAAGGATATGAGGACATTGAAATAATATTCAAAGAATCCACAGGCCACAGAGCTGTTTTAGTACTTAGAGGAGAAGGATTGTCAGGCAAAGTAAGTGATGCTGACCCTAAGGTTGAAGGAAACAAACCTAAAGAGGTTAAAGCTCTTGACGGAAGTCCTGAAGCAGAAAAAACTGCAGACATCCTAAACAAATTAGTGGCTAAATCCTATGAAATGGTTAAAGATCATCCAGTCAATCTTAAAAGAATTGAAGATGGAGAGGCACCTGCAAATATCATTATTCCTCGTGGTGCAGGGGCAGTTCCAGAAGTGGAATTAATTAACGATAAATACGAAGTCAATTCTGCATGTATTGCAGAAACTGGACTTATCATGGGTATTGGACGCTTTGCTGGAATGGACATCATTGAAATGGAAGATGTGACCGGTGGAGTGGACACCAATCTCGAAAACATAAGAGATACCATCCTAGACCAAGTTAAAAATAGCGACCATGACTTCTTCCTCATCAATATTGACGGAGCAGACGAAGCAGGTCACGATGGTAATGCTCGTGAAAAATTGGAATTCATTGAAAAGGTTGACAAGGTTGTTATGAGCGAACTTCTTAAATTGGAAGATGTTTATATTTTCCTAACTGCAGACCATTCAACTCCAATATCCGTTAAAAACCACTCTGGAGACCCAGTTCCAGTATTGATCAATGGTCCTGAAGTAAGAGTTGATGATGTAAAGGAATACAATGAATATGCAGTGGCTAAAGGAGGCCTATGTAGAATCAGAGGTTCTGACGTGATGAATATCCTTACTGATTTAATGGGTTATGCACATAAATTCGGAGCTTAAATAAAGATAAAAAAATCTTTAAAATAAAGACAAAAATTATCTAAATAAAGATAAAATCATTTAATAGCACTATAAAATATTAATTAAAAATCAGTTTTATTAAAATAACTTAAATCTTAGAGGCTAAACTATGGCAAATAAAAAATTATTCGGAACTTCAGGAATCAGGGGAAAAGTTGGTTCTGAAGTAGATTCCGAATTGGCATTAAAAATAGGAAAGGCTTTAGCTAAATATCTAAACAACACTGGAAAGGTAGTTATTGGATACGATACAAGAACTACAAATGAAATGTTGGAACAGGCCATTACAGCAGGTTTAACAGAACATGGAGTAGATGTAATTAAAATTTCCATGGTTCCAACCCCTCTTGTAGGATATGCAACCTTGAAATTAGGTGCAGATGCAGGAGTAATGCTTACAGCTTCACATAACCCTTCCCATTATAATGGAATCAAGCTTTGGAATGCAAATGGAATGGCTTACACTCCAGAACAGGAAACTGAAATTGAGGAGATTTACTATTCCAATGATTTCGGAGAGGTTTATTGGGACAAAATAGGTACTATAAGCCACAACGACGAAATTAAAAAGCAATATATTGACGCTTTATTGGATGTTGTTGACATCAAGGAAGGGCTTAAGGTTGTTATTGACTGTGCTTGCGGCGCAGGATCTGAAATTTCCCCACTTGTATTTAGAAAGGCAGGATGTGAAGTAATTACCCTGAATTCACAGGTTGACGGATTCTTCCCTGGAAGAAACCCTGAACCTAATGAGGCTAACCTATCAAGTCTTATGAAAGCAGTTGTTGCAACAGGATCTGACTTGGGAATTGCACATGACGGTGATGCAGACAGAATGATTACCGTTGATGAAAAGGGTAATGTTTCAGACTTTGACAAACTTTTAGCTCTCGTTTCAAGAAAATTCGGCGGAACTGTAGTCACTACAGTCGATGCAGGATTATGTATGGATGAAGCAATGGAAGAAGTTGGAGGAAAGGTCCTTAGAACCAAGGTTGGAGACGTTAACGTTGCAGACGTTATCATTAAGGAAAATGCGAGCTTCGGCGGAGAGCCTTCAGGTACATGGTTACATCCAGACTTCTGTATGTGTCCAGACGGAATCCTATCCGGTCTTAGAATGGCTGAAATCGTTTCAAAAGAAGGAAAATTATCCAAACTCCTTGAGAACTTCCCAGACTATCCAAACATTAGGGAAAAAGTAATCTGTTCCAAGGAAGAAAAAATCAAGGTTATGGAAAATATGGATGAGCTTTTATCCAATGCCTTTGATGACATTAAGGAAATCAATACAATTGACGGAATCAGATTAAGTTTTGATGACGGAAGTTGGGTTTTGGTTAGACCTTCAGGTACTGAAGATTATGTAAGAATAACATTAGAGGCAAAAACCGAAGAAAAGGCCGAATCCATTAAAGAGACTTGCATAAACTTAATTAAAGAAAATCTTTAAGAATAAAGAACAAATACTGAAAATAATAAATTTACAAGAAATAAATATTAAAATCACAAAAATCAATGATAAAAAAATTTTATTAATACAATTATAGATAGATAAAAATGTAATAGTTTTTATATTAGTTTTAACATAATAAAAGTATTGATTGATTTGTAATAAATTTATTAATAACAAAAAAAGGTGATTATATGGTAAAATATGTGTGTATGCATTGTGAATATACCTGGGATTCTGAAACAGGTGACCCAGCTTACAAAGTACCAGCTGGACCTTTAGAAGACTTCCCTGACGACTGGGTATGCCCTCAATGTGCTGCAGGTATAGAAGGAATTATTGAAGAAGACGATTAGATCTTTTTCAAAAAAACTAATTTTTTTTAAAAATTTTTAATTTTATTTTTTCTTATTTTATTGAATATTTAATGCTTATTTTTAACTTATTTAAATAATTTTAACTAATTATAACTAATTCTAACTAATTATAACTAATTATAACTAATTATAACTAATTTTATTGAATTTAAACTTGTTCAAACTAAATTTAATTAAAATAAACATTTAAATCAATTTTATAAAAAACTTTTTAAAACCCCATAGCAACACTTCTTTTAATAATTAGTATAATATAAAACTATTTTATAATCTAAAAACTAAACACAATTGCCAAAAAGATTTAAATAATTATTTAAATGAATAACAACTAATATTAATTAATGTAATTTAATTTTTAAAAAATTTTTAACTTAAAGTCAAGTTAAAAAAATTAATTAATTAATTAAAATTTTAATTTAAATCAAAATATAAAAATGATTTTTTAAAAAGCTTAAAAATAGCTAAAAGCTAAAAAAACAGCTAAAAACTTAAAAAAATTCATTAAGGAGGAATTCGATGAAAGCTATAATCTTAAGTGCAGGCGAAGGAACACGTATGAGACCCCTTACTCTTACAAAACCAAAAACAATGCTGCCTGTTGCTGGAAAACCAATTATACAATATAATATAGAAGCTTTAAGAGATTGTGGTGTAAAAGACATTCTTCTTATTGTAGGATATAAGGAAGAGATTGTAAAAAATTATTTCAAGGATGGAAAAGAATTTGGAGTAAACATAAGCTATGCAACCCAAGGAAAACTGGAAGGAACTGCAAATGCAATAGGTTATGGAAAGGAATTTATTGAAGACAGCCTAATTACTCTTAATGGAGACATTATCCTTGATTCAGAAATACTTGGAGAAATCATTTCAGATTATGAACAATCAGATGTTGACACATTAATGGTTATTACTGAAGTGGAAGATCCAAGCGCATTCGGTGTTGTTGAATTGGATGGAGCAAAAATTACAAGAATTGTTGAAAAGCCAAAACTGGAAGAGGCTCCAAGCAATATGATCAATACTGGAATCTATATATTCAATAAAGACATTTTTGATAAGATTGACAAAACAGAAATCTCACCAAGAGGAGAATATGAGATTACTGATTCAATATCCATGCAGATTGAAGATGGAAAAATCGTGAAAGGGCATAAGACTTCAAAAGAATGGATGGACATAGGAAAACCATGGGAATTGATTGAAATCAATGAGGCTTTACTTAACGACATTAAAGGAGAAATTAAAGGAAAAGTCGAAGAGGGAGCTACAATCCATGGAGAAGTGTTCTTGGATGAAGGAAGCCTTATCCGTTCAGGAGTTTACATTAAAGGACCTGTTTATATCGGTAAAAACTGTGACATTGGACCAAACTCATACATTAGAGGAAACTCCTACTTTGGAGACAATGTACACATTGGAAATGCAGTGGAAATCAAAAACTCAATCATTATGGAAAACACAAATGTTAGCCATTTAAGTTATGTCGGAGATTCCATTCTCGGTTCAAACTGCAATATTGCTGCCGGAACAAATATTGCAAATCTAAGATTTGACAATAAAACAGTTAAGACCACAATCAAAAACAAGAGAATTGACAGTGGTAGAAGGAAACTTGGAGCAATCGTTGGAGACAGCGTAAAAACCGGAATCAACTCAAGTTTAAGTCCAGGTGTAAAAATAGGAGTACGTTCAACCATAGGTTCTGGAGTTTTACTATACGAAGATTTAGCATCTGACATGAGGGTTTTGGTAAAACAGGAACATATTATACAAAACAAAAAAGAAACCGGACAAATCTCCCTTGAAGAAGTTGAAGATGGAGAATAAGTTTTATTATTAACCCAGTAAAGTTTACATGAAATTACATGTAAATTAAAGAAGCATGAAAAGTTTTATTAGTGAAAAATACAAATAGAATAAAGTAAGTTATCAATAAAAGTCCAAGAAAAACTATTGATAAATACAAACAAAATAAAGTAAGTTATCAATAAAAGTTCAAGAAATATTATTGGTACATACAAAGAATTTATTAATTAAAAAAAGTGAGGAGTATTATGAAACTCAATGAACCCGTAAAAATATTCCCTGGTGCTCAAGTATTGGGAGATGTAGAAATTGGTAAAAATTGTTCCATCTGGCATGGAGCAGTTATTCGTGGAGATGTTGCACCAATAAGAATTGGTGAAAACTCAAATGTTCAAGACAATTGTGTATTACACTCTTCTTCAGGATTAACTCTCAGTATTGGAGATTATGTATCCATAGGACATGGAGCTGTAGTTCATGGATGTACCATTGAGGACAATGTCCTTATTGGAATGAATGCAACTGTTTTAAATGGCGCCAAAATAGGCAAAAACTCTATTGTAGGAGCTGGAGCAGTTGTTAGTGAAGGAAAGGAATTTCCAGAAAACAGTTTGATTTTAGGAGTTCCTGGAAAACTAATAAAAGAAACTACCCAAGAACAAAGAGACCACATCCTTTTGAATGCTAAACACTATGTAGAACTTTCAAATGAATATGAAGACTAATCATATTCATTAAATTTTTCTTTTTTTCTTATTTACATTACTTTTCTTATTTTTATTATTTTTCTTATTTACATTATTTTTCTTATTTTTCTAATTTTTAGTTATAATATTAAATTTAAATTTATTTTAATTATTAAACTTTTAAAAATACTGATTTTAAAAAAAATTAAGTCATTTTAAAACTTTCTAAATAAAAAAAATTAAAAAAGTCTCTGAAATTCTTAAGTTTTAATAATAATTAAAAATATAATAATTACTAATGAAAACTATACTAATTCAATTTACTTTTTTAATTACAAAAAACTAGAAACTATTAAAAAAATATGAAAAAATATAAAAAATTAAAATGATTATACTTATCAGATCAAAGAAAAAATTTTAGGAGTAAAAGCATGCAAGTTCGTAAAGCTGTAGAAGAATTAGACCCATATGTTCCAGGAAGATCCAAAGAGGAAATTGCACAGGAATTTGGGGTAAACAAGGAAGACATCATCAAGTTAGGATCTAATGAAAATCCATTTGGACCTTCACCAAAAGTAAAAGAGGCTATTGAAGCTGAATTAAAAAACATTAACAGATATCCTGAATCCGATTTGGAGGAATTGAAAAAAGAATTTGCAAGATATTCAAATGTAAGCCCTGAAGAAATAATCATTGGTGGAGATGGAGCAGATGAGCTTATTGACACCTTGGCAAAAACATTTATAGAAAAGGGAGATGAATTTATTGTTCCTTTACCTTCCTATATGTACTATGAGTTCCTATTCAAACCATATGGAGCAATTCCACACTATGCAAGATGGAATATGGAAAGTAACACTTTAGACTTGGATTCAGTATTGGATGCAATAAATGAAAAAACCAAAATGCTCTTCTTATGCACTCCAAACAACCCAACTGGAGCATTGATCTCACAGGACGAACTTAGAACAATCCTAAATCAAACCAGTAAAGACAAGGGAGGAGTCTGTGATGCAATAGTAGTTATAGATGAAGCATACTTTGAATACTCCGAAACAAACAATGTAAATCTCCTTAAGGAATATGACAACATATTCATCATCCGAACAATGTCCAAGGTAATGGGTCTTGCTGGAATGAGAATAGGATACGGCATTTCAAGCCCTGAAATCATTGAATACATGCACAGGATAAAACCTGTTTTCTCACTTACAAAACTTTCATATGTGGCTGCATTAAATACAATAAAAGACACCGAATACATTGAAAGCTCAATTAAAAAGGGAATTGAAAGCAGGGAATACCTATACAATGAGATTTTCAAAATGAAATCCGTTAAAATCTATAAATCATATTCAAACTTCATGTTAATTGACATTCATGACACTGGATTTACAGCTGCAGAACTTACAGAGGAATTCATGAAAAGAGGAATGATTGTAAGAGACTGTACTTCATTCAAGGGAATTGACGAATATTACATTAGAATAAGTATTTGTACTCTTGAAGAAGACGCTAAATTCATCAAGGCAATGAAAGAAATCCTAAATGAGGAATAAAAGAGTAATTTTTAAAAAAATAATCATATTTGGAAAAATAATTGAAATACACTCATATTAAATAATTAAAAAAATAATTAAAAAAAACAATTAAAATAACACTTTTCTAAAAAAAATAATTAAAAAAAAACAATTAAAATAAGAATTTAATCTTAAACAAATAAAAAGAGTAGATAAAATGGAATATAGTGCAACAGTAACTTCTTCAATCGAATATCCCAAGAATATGTCCTTTGTAATATTCTTGGCAAAATGTCCATTAAGATGTCCTTACTGCAGTAACAGTGAAATCCTAGAGGAAGGAATTGAAATAAGCATTGAAGAAATTCGTGAAAAAATAGATGACTCTGCCCTTTTCATGGATGCTGTTGTAGTCTCTGGAGGAGAACCACTTGTCCAAGTGGATGACGTTATTGAAATATTCAAATACGTTAGAGAGATTGGCCTTAAAAGCAAATTGGATACAAGTGGAGTTTACCCTGAAAGGCTTGAAAAAATATTGGAATTAGGATTGGTTGATTATGTTGCCATGGATGTCAAGGCTCCCTTTGAAAAATATAATGAAGTTATTAAATCAGACATTGGTGAAAATGTAAAGAAATCCATGGAGATAATCAAAAAATACAAAGATGTCTATTTGGAATGCAGAACCACATATTGTCCTGCACTACTTAATGAAGAGGACCTCTTCCAAATATGTGAAGAGGTGGATTGTGATTTATATACAATCCAACAATTCAGAAACAGATGTGTATTGGATGACTCATTGGCAGAATCTGAAGAGCCAAATGCACATAAAATGGAAGAAATAGCTAAAAAACTAAAAGAAGCATTTCCAAATCAGGACATTAATGTAAAAACTGCAGAATTCGGTCAAAAAAGCTTATAAAGTATAATTTAAAAGAAAACTAGAAAAAATTGAATTAAAATAACTTATTTAAACTTAATAAAAATTAAAAAAAAACTACACAAACACTAAAAAAACATAACGATTTAAAAAAAAAAGTTTTAATTTATAAAAATAAAATAGATAAATTTATAACTTTTTCACAAGAAACTAATATATGTAATAATAAAACTTGTATAACAAGATTAGAACCTATTACAACTATTTTTATTATCTAAATAAAGGGTGATTTAATGCCTATAATGTCCTTTGGAAGTCAAAATATCAATATTATTACTAATAAAAGAGCAATGACTATAAGGAAATTATGGAAAACCCCTTTAAAGAAAGGAGACCGACTCCATTGTTATTGGAACTTAGCATCAAAGGAAAAGAAAAAAATCTTTGAGGCTGAAGTTATTGACGTAAAAACTATTTCTTTTAAAGAGCTAAAAAACAATGATGCCCTTGCTCGAGAAGAGGGATATGAGGATTCCACGGAAATGGTAAAGGAATTCAAGAAAATGTATCCTGACAGAATATCTGACAATGACCTATTCCAAGTAATCTATTTTGAAAAACTGGACATTGAAAAGTGGAAAGGGGAAAAAATAGATCAAAAGGAAATGATTACACAAAGGGCAGACATTCTATTTGATACAGGCAAATATGACAAGTCAGTATTATGTTACAATGCAGCTTTAAAAATAGATCCTGATGACGTTTACCTTTTAAACAAAAAAGGAGACAACTTAAGTAGATTGGACCGTTTTGACGAATCAATTGAATGTTATGACAAGGCCCTTGAACTAGAAAGCGACAATGAGTACATCTGGAACAATAAGGCAATAGCTATGCTTAACTCTGGAAATGTGGAGGAAGCATTGGTTGCAAGTGACAATGCATTAAAGGCAAATCCTGACAATACTGTTGTCCTTTATTGGAGAGGATTCATTTTAGAAATTCTATCAGAGCTTGACAAGGCTTTAGAAGTTTATGACAAATTGCTTACGCTTGACGATTCAAACCCTGAAGTATGGAATGCAAGAGGAAATGTGCTTACAGATATGGAAAGACCTGAAGAGGCTCTTGAAGCCTATGATAAAGCATTGGAATTATGCTTAAACGATTCTGAATTAGATGCATCAGCACAAAACAGAAAAGGAAATGCATTGTTAGATTTAGGCAGGTTTGAAGAAGCGATTGAATGTTATGACAATGCAATTAACTTAGAACCTCACAACACTTCTTTTTTACTTAATAAAGGAGTGGTTTTAATGGAACTTGACAAATTCGACGAAGCTGAAATCCTTTTTACCAAAGTGCTTGCCCTTGATCCTTCAAATGACGACGCTAGAGTCTTAAAAATGGAATGTTTAGAAAACATGTAATTAAACTCAGACTATTTTTTAAATAAGTTTTACTGAATTTTAAAGAACTTTATATAATCTTAAAATAACTACAAAAAATAAACTATTTTTAAAGACAATTTCTTATTTAATCTTAAAATAACCACAAAAAATAAACTATTTTTGAAGACAATTTTTACAAAAATCCGAAAATTGCACTATTTTTTAAGTTTTTTCCACTTATGAATTAAGATATGTAGATTGGCTTATCAAAAATATTGAAAAATAATTAAACTTTTAATTAAATTGAAATAACGATACATTAAATATAGTAAACCAATAAAAGAATCTATTTTAATAATAGTTAAAATTAAAATAATTAATTATAAATTCAATGCTAAAAATAGCCGGATTAAAAATTAATAAAAAATAGAAATTAAAAAAATCATTAATAATTTGAAAAAAAATAAAATAATTAATAAAAAATAGAAAAGTAAAAAAATTAAAACTCTAGATTGTCAATTACATCAACTAGTTTTTCACTCAATCCATAAGTCTTTTCCATTGGCTCATAGGAATAGGTCTCATAAACAATTGTCGGAATTCCACTTTCAACCACTGGAAGAGTGATATAAGGAGGGCTTGTCCTATATTCAGGAGCATAATAAACAAGTTCCTCAATTCTTTCAAGCAAAACATTGATTATTTCACTTGATTCATCATCAAATCCTGGTGCAAAGATGAAATTGGTCTTCTCATAAGTTCCAGGACCTTTTAAACCCTTATTACTATGAATGTCAACAAAAAAGTCATATTTATTTTCAATAATGTGTGGAGCTACAAATTCCCGAGCAAGCAATTGGCCATCCATACGACCTTCAGTTTCCTCATCAAGCTCCCCTATCACATTAATGTTATAAATATAGTAAGAATAATTTAAAGAAGAACCCTTATCAATTATTGTATCAAACAAACCCCTGTGAGCCTTGCTTTCAAGAGGATGCATACCAATCAAATAGGCTATTTTTATATTTGAATCCAAATTTCCAAAGGGTCCGTGAAGGTGAACTGTACCTAAATCATTTTTTCCAATCAATTCAGCTTCAAAACTGGAAGAATCAACCTTCGCTTCATCAGTAGGATATGGAGGAAAATTTTTATTAAACATTTTTAACACCTGAAAATAAAATAAAAAAATAAAATAAATTAAAATAAAAAAAAATAAAATAAAATAAATACTTAAAAATTTTGAATATTGCATTTAAATAAAATTAAAACTATTTTAAACTATTAAAGTCCAAATTATCAATTTTATCAGTTAAATTGTTTACCAATTTATAAGTTGTACTGATATTCTCATATGAAAAGGTTTCATAATTAATTGTAGGAGTTCCTGCCTCCTCTACAGGCAATGTAATATAAGGAGGGCTTGATTGTGCTGCAGGGAAATAATACTCAAGTTCTGGAAGTTCATTTAACAATGCCCTTACAAAGACCTCTGACTTTTCATCCTGCCCCACTGCAAAAATAAAGTTGGTTTTCTCATAGGTTCCGCCAACAGTTCCCTTATTGCTGTGAACATCTACAAAAAGATCATATGATCCATTGATAATATGAGGCGCCACAAACTCTTGAGCAAGCAATTGACCGCTCATACGACCTTCATCATCAAGATTAGGATTAGTTACATTAATCTTATAAATATAATAACAATAATTCAGGGAGCTATTCTTAAACACCATTGTATCAAATAAAGCCCTATGAACCTTACTTTCATAAGGATGCATACCTATTGAATATGCTATCTTAATGTCCGAATCAGGATTTCCAAACGGTCCGAAAAGTTCAACAGTTCCTAAATCATTCTCCCCCAATAATTTAGAGCCAATATTGGATGAGTCTATTTTAGCCTCATCTGTAGGCCCATCGGCAAATGACAGATTAGAATAAAGACTAGCAAAATCAGCGCCGGCAACATTTGAATTATTTATTGAATTGGCATCGTTATTTGTATAAATTGCATAAGCTAAAAATACAATGGAAAAGGCCAAAATAATTACTAAAATAAGTATCAATTTATTTTTGTTATCAGAAAACATTTTTAAAAAGACAAATCATCAAATCAAATTCAACATTAAATAATAAAAAAGAAAAATATAAAGATTTAATAATTAATTTTTATATTTTTCCACCAAACTTATTCCCCAATTAGCCATTTCACTTGCTTTTTCCATTGAATCAGACTCAGCGAAACATCTAAATATCGGTTCAGTACCGGATGGTCTTATAATAACCCAACCGTCTTCCTTAAGGATTTTTACACCATCGGTAGTGTCAAGTTTAAAGTCGGTTGTTTCTTTTATTTCATCTGCAATCTTGGACATTACCTCTTGCTTTAAATCATCAGCACATTCTATTTTCAATTTTTCCTGATAATAAACTGGAAGTTCGTCAACAAGTTCAGATAAAGGCTTATCTTCCTTAACCAAAATTTCAAGAATCTTGGCTACAGTCATTGCAGCATCCCTACCATAGATAAAGTCAGGGAAAATCAAACCACCGTTTTCCTCTCCACCGAATAAACCATCAGTATCCTTAAGTTTTCTTGCAACAAGCAAGTCTCCAACTGCAGTTGCAATAACTTCACCGCCAAATTCATCTGCAATATCATAGATAGCCTGAGAAGTGGCTACAGTTGTTACGATAATGCCTCCGTCATTTTCCTTTAACATTTGTCTTTCAACCAATGCAAAGGTCTTATCGCCTAAAATAAAGTTTCCTTTCTCATCAATACAAATGGTTCTGTCTGCATCACCGTCATGAGCAAGACCAATGTCTGCACCCAAATCCTTGACAGTTGCAATCAAATCCTGAAGATTTGCTTCAATTGGTTCCGGATCTCTTCCAGGGAAGAAACCATCAGCCTGACAATTAAGAGTAGTTACTTCACAACCTAATTCCTTTAAAATGTAAGGAGCGGTGTATGAGCCTGCACCTGAACCGCAATCAACAACAACCTTAAGTTTTCTTGCCCTGATTGCTTCAACATCAACTCTTTTTAAGGTTTCCTTAATATACTCATCAATTATACTTTCATTAGTGAAAACTTCACCAATCTTATCCCAGGAAGCACGAATCGGTTCAGAATCGAAATATAATTTTTCAACTTCAATTTCCATATCATCAGGAGTTCCTATACCAAATTCATCCACAAACTTAAGCCCATTATATTTAGGAGGATTGTGAGAAGCTGTTACAATAATTCCACCATCATAATAATTTCTTACAGCATATTGAATAGCAGGAGTTGGAAGAATTCCTAAATCTACCACATCACAACCTGAAGAAAGTAAACCTGCAGTGATTGCATGTTTAAGCATTGGAGTACTGGTTCTTGTATCTCCACCAATAGCTACTGTTCCCTGAACAATAGAACCATAACTTGCAGCAAGACGAGAAGCAAATTCAGGAGTTAAAACATCATTTGCAGTTCTTCTTACACCAAATGTACCAAATAATCTTTTTTCTACCATTATATAACCCTTAAAATAAATTTTTGAATTATATGAATTATTAAATTAATTAGTTAAAATATTAATAAGTCATTATTTTATTGATTAGTATTAGTTTTGTTTATACAATTTTAAATATTTTATTAAAAAGAAAATAGAAAAACTGAAAATTAAATTTTTAAATTAATTGAAATGAAAAAATTAATCCATTAAGAAATCAATTTAATCGAAAACCCAAAAATTAAATTGAAATGAAAAAATTAATCCATTAATAAATCAATTTAATCGAATTGGCATTCTGCAAAATCAGTTCCATTGCAGAGTTATATTCAGTTATACTTCCTGTAATCTTAACCTTATGATTCTTAAAGTCATTCAAGTCATTTCCAACATCCTCCAGTTCAACCAATGTTGATTCAAAAACAATAACATTTATCTTGCTTGTTCCATCATTCAATTCCAAAAAGCAGGACTTTCCACTTGAAGACATCTTAACCGATTCCACAACGCCTGTTACTGAAACTATTTCACCAATATTATTTCTTGTAATCTCCTTGATTTCTATCTCCTTCGGTTCAATAGAGGATGCAAAAACAAGCATTCCTATAATTCCAATTAAAGTAGTGACTATTGCAACCTTAAATATTAATTGATCTGTAACTTCCATTTTTTCACCATTAATCCATTTTCCAATAAAAATTAAAATAATCAAAAAAGAATTTTAAAAACTATCAAGAGTTATAAAAAAATATTTTAAAAAAAAATTTAAAAAAAAATTTTAAAAACTATCAAGAGAGTTATAAAAAAATATTTTAAAAAAATTTTTCTAAAACATTATTATTTTAATTTTTAAGGACTTAAATTAATATATATTAAAAAATAAGATATAAACTTTACTTAAATTTAAAATTAATAATGATTTAATCTTGAAATATTAATTTAAATGATTAAAATTCAATTTGAGTAGTAAAATTTAAAATAAAAATAAAATTCAAAACAAATGCAAAAATTTAATAAAAATCTAAAAATTCAAGAAAAAAAAATAAAATTCAAAACAAATGCAAAAAATAATAAAAATCTAAAAATTCAAGAAAAAAAATAAAAATTCAAAACAAATGCAAAAAATAATAAAAATCTAAAAAGGAATTTGAAACAAAAATATTTAATTTAAATAAAAAAATATAATATATTATAAAAATCAAGTAGGGAAATTATGTCATTGAAAAACAGTATTTTATCCAAAAGCAATCAATTCAATCACTACAAAAGTGAAGCTGAAAAACTGAAAAAGGAAAATGAGTCCTTAAAAAAAGAAAATGAACAAATGAATAAGAAATTCAATATTAATAAGAATGATTTAATTTCTCAAGAAAGATTCAGCAAAGGAATCAGCGTAATTATCCCTACATACAATGGAGAAAATCATATTAAAGGATTGCTTGAAAGCATTGAAAACCAAAGCTTGTCTTCCGAACAATATGAACTTATTTTTATCATAAACGGCTCCCTTTATCCAACAATAGAAATCTTAAATGAATTTATGGAAAAGAATCCTGAAATAAATGTGAAAATTCATTTTACAAAAGTAAGTGGAGCGGGAAATGCAAGAAATATTGGAATAGATCTTGTTAAAAGAGAATTTACTACTTTTGTTGATGATGATGATTTTATAAGCCCAAATTACCTAGAAAAACTTTTAGAACATTCAAAAGAAAATCGTATTGTCATGAGCAATTTCATTGACATTGATGAGGAAAGCCATGAGGAAATGGAATCTTATGTACTGCCTTTTTCTAATAAAGAACATGGAATAATCAAGGAAGCTCCTGTAAAATTTGCAAATCTTGCTTCAATCATCACTGCAAAAGCAATACCAAGTTCAGCGATTAAAAGCACAAAATTCAATACTGATTTGGAAAATGGAGAGGATATCTCCTATTATGGCAGATTATATTCAAAATTTGACTTTGAATTTTATGTAATTGACAGAAATGAGGAAGCAATATATTACAGACTTAAAAGAAGCTCATCAGTTTCAAGACAAGAATTATCCTACGAATTTAACATATTGGGAAGATTAAAAGTCATTGAGGATTTAAATTCAAGTTTAGAACATGCAGAAAGTGAAAAAATACAAAAATACATCAAGATTTGTTGTGGAGGACAAACAGGACTTATGAGAAAATACTTGAATGAATACCCTGAAGACAAAAAAAAGGTTCTAAAAGAGATTGAAAAACACAATTTCAAATATTTCCCATACAATAAATTGGAAAAATAGTTTTAATAAATTGAAACTAAATAAAATTAGGACATTAAAATAGCTAAAAATAAAATAAAAAAGAATAAATACTATTTTTAAAAAATAAATAATAAAACTAAATAAAAAATAAAATAAAAAAAGAATAAAGAACTAAAAACTAATTTAAGCCCTGAACATTGATTCCAATCTTTCAATTGTATCAATATCATCTAAACCTTTATCAGTTCTAATTCTTTTAACAACTGGGAAACGTAAGGAATAACCTGCATCATATTCAGGACTCTTAACAATTTCAGAATAGGATATTTCAAATACAATCCTTGGGTGAACAGTAATTCTAGTTCCCTTTTCACTTATTTTCAGTTTTTCCATCCTTTCAGTAAGATTTGCCAAATCATCATCAGACAAACCGGTACCTACATGGGCAATTGTCTGCAATTCATCATTTTCATCACGAAGAGCTATCTGATAGGATCCAATAAAGTTTCCTCTCTTTCCAATTCCCTTAACTCCCCCTACAACGACTGCATCCAATGTTTCAGGTTCTGCCTTGAATTTCAACATCTTCTTACCACGGATTCCAGGAATATAGGGTTCAGAACAATTCTTAATCATTATTCCCTCATGTCCCCCTTCAAGGGATTTATTGAATAGGTTTACTGCATCATCAATATTTTCAGGCCCTACAAACACACTGTCACTAAGGTTTAATTTAGGATTTGAGCAATCTACAATACTTTCAAGAATCTCACGACGTTTTTTGATAGGTTCATCAACAGTAGCTTCCTTAAAGTAGATTAAATCATATAAAAATATTTTGATAGGAACCTTTTTCATAATCTCCTCAATATCATATTTCCTTCTCACCCTTTGCAATACTGTCTGGAATGGAAGAGGTCTGCCATCTCTAAAACCGATGATTTCACCTTCAAGAATGAAATCCTCATCAGGCAAGCCTTCACGGATAATCTTTATTGCATCTGGAAAAGCATGAGTTACATTTTCCAATTGACGGGTAAATAAAGTGATTTCATCACCATTTTTATGGAATTGAGTACGGAAACCATCATATTTTGTCTCACAAAGTGCACAGCCCATTTCCTCAACACTGACTCCAATGCCTTCAGACAATTGAGCAAGCATTGGCTTGACAGGCCTTCCAGGAACTAAAGTAAGTTTTTTAAGACCTTCCTCACCTTCTTCCTTAGCCACTTTTGCAACAAGACCTAAATCATTTGTCAACATATGTGCCCTTTCAGAAACAGCCTTGTCAACATCAAAAGCAACTGATATTGCATCCCTTAGAATACCTTCACCTACACCAATCCTAAGCTCTTCAAGGATAGTTCTTGTAATATATTTGGCTTCAACTGCAGAAGCAGAGGATAAAAGTTCCAAAATATTTGAAATCTTCTTGGCAGTTGATCTGTTTCCGGAAATCTTAGCCAATTTTCTTAATTGATTATAAACGAAATCAACTGTTAAAGGCTGTGAAAAAAAGGTCATTTGAGTCTTTTTGGAGTACAATTTCTCTGCAGCGGCCCCAATATCCCCTTCATCACGTACAGCATCTTCCACTGTATCCACTGAAACACCTACAACATCTCCAACAGCCTTCATGATTAATTTATCGCCGATTCCCTGTTCATCTTCACTCCAAGAAGGGAAAACGCGACCTAAAGCCATCAATGTTATTTTTGGCAAATCATCAATTTCCACTGTTTTAAAAAAATCAGCAAGAATAGCTGTTTTCTCCAATCTTTTTGTAGTTGCACCTAATGCTTCATAAACATTAACAAGTTCCTGATATTTCATATTAATCCCTCTTTAGTTTTATGAATTAATATTTTAAACAATTTAAGTTAAATTTGAATTAATCATTTAAATCCAAATAATAATTTAGTTAAATTTGAAATAAACATTAAATCTAAATAAAATTTAAGTTAATTCTGAATTCATTAAAAATAAATCCCTAATAAAATTTAAGTTAATTCTGAATTCATTAAAAATAAATCCCCTATACAATTTAAGTTAATTCTGAATTCATTAAAAATAAATCCCTAATAAAAATGTAAACATGCTCATTTAAAAAGCTTTTCAATTCCATGACAAAAAATCTTGATTGTCCCTTGAAAAAGTAAAACTCTGATTAAAAGTCTCCTTTTGCAATCTTAACAGCACAATATTCTCCGCACATTGAACACATTTCCTCGTCTTCCAATTCACACTTGTTTCTGTAATGACGAGGTTTAACCTTATCAAAGGCCAAATCAAACTGTCCTTCCCAATCGAAGTTTCTTCTTGCATGTGCCATTTTACTTTCCTTTTCCCATGCAATATCCAATCCTAAAGCAACATCTGCAGCTTCTGCAGCTATTTTACTAGCAATTACACCTTCCTTTACATCCTCAAGGGAAGGTAATGACAAATGTTCAGCAGGAGTTACATAACATAAAAAGTCTGCACCGCTTGAAGCCGCAATAGCTCCGCCAATAGCTGAAGTGATATGATCATAACCAGGAGCCAAATCAGTTACAATAGGTCCTAAAACATAAAATGGAGCTCCATGACATAGGGTTTTCTGAATCTCCATATTTGACCTTATTTGATTTAATGGAACATGACCTGGTCCTTCAACCATTGTTTGAACCCCTTCATTCTGGGATCTTTTAACAAGTGTTCCAAGGGTGACCAATTCCTGAATTTGGGAAGTGTCTGTTGCATCCAAAAGACAGCCTGGACGTAAACCATCACCTAAAGATAATGTAATGTCATATTCCTTTGCAATTTCAAGAAGATAATCGTAATTTTCATATAAAGGATTTTCCTTTTCATTGTGTAAAATCCAAGAAGCAAGGAAAGTTCCTCCCCTACTTACAATGCCCATTACCCTTTTAGCCTTTTGCAATTTATCAACCAAATCCCTGTTGATTCCACAGTGAAGTGTCATGAAGTCCACTCCGTCCTTTGCCTGGTGAATAATGGAGTTAAAAATATCATCCTCATCCATGTCCACAATTTCCTTACCCTTGTTTAAGGTGATTACACCAGCCTCATAAATAGGTACAGTTCCTATCGGCACATCAACAGAAGACATAATCTTTTCTCTAAATTCCAATAGCTTTGGACCGGTACTTAAGTCCATTATTGCATCAGCACCAAAATCAACAGCCAGTTTAGCCTTTTTCACCTCCAAATCAATATCCTCGATTTGATTGGAGGAACCTATGTTTGCATTAATTTTAGTTGATAATCCCTGACCAACACCACAAGCCTTTGTCTCACGATTTACGTTTTTAGGAATTACTATAGTCCCATTAGCTACTCCCTTTAATATCTTTTCCACATCTACTCTTTCATATTCAGCTACAGCCTTCATTTCAGGAGTAATATTACCTTTTTTAGCTTCAGTCATTTGAGTCATTAAAGCACCTTTTTTCTTTTTGACAAAATGAATATTTTTATAATCTTAATAATCTTTTTAAATTTGAATTTTATATTGAATTTTGTTAAATTAATCAAAAAATGACCAATCCTCAATAATTAAAACAAATTAATCAAAAAATGACTAATAAACAAATCTTAAAATAAATTAATCAAATTACCAATCAAATATTTTAAAAAATACTTAAAAAATCGATAATTTATAACATATTAAAATATGTATCTTATTATTAAATAAAGTTTGTATTAAGAATTTTAAAAATAAATTTTATACAATTTTAAAAGATTAACTGAGAAAATTAAACAATCGATAAAAAAGATTCTTAAACTTAAAAAAATGAATAGAAAAAGAATTAAAAGAAAAATTAAAAAATGAATTAATTAATAAAAATAAAGAATTAAAATAAAAATTAAAATAAAAATTAAAAGAAAAATTAAAAGAAAAATTAAAAAATGAATTAAATTAATAAAAATAAAGAATTAAAGAATCATTTAATTATTCACTATAATCTGCGTCTAAAATTGCATCAAAGTGATAATCAGGATACAAAGCAATTATTTCTGCTAAAACCTTATTTCTTATGTCTTTAGCGTCTGCCTTAAAGTCAATAATCAAGTCAAAAGTTACCAGATTAACTCTTTCATCAAAATAAAATCCGTGCATTTGAATAATATCAGGATAATTAGCCACAATTTTAGTTAAATCCTCTTTAATCTTTCCAGATTCTCCTGTTTCAGTGTTTGATGCATAAATACCTACAGTTAGAATAATACCATATTCTCCATAAATACAATATTGAATTTCCCTTGTTAACTTATGAATCTCACGTGCACTGATGTCATCCCTAAGTTCAACATGAACAGATCCCATCAATTGTGTAGGACCATAATTATGCAAGGTCAAATCATAAACTCCTAAAACCTCATCAAATGAAGATATTTTTTCCTTAATCCCATCAGTAATTTCATTATCGACTCTAGAACCAATCATACTGCTTAAGGTTTCAGATAACATTTCAATAGCTGCCTTTATAATTACAAATGCAATGATTGTACCTAAAATCCCTTCCAAACTAATTTTCCAAAATACACTTATGATAGCTGCAATCACAGTGGATAATGACAATACAGCATCAAAAAATGCATCACTACCTGAAGCAACCAAAGCCTGAGAATTGATTTCCTTTCCAATGTTTTTCACATATCTTCCCAAAATGAATTTAACGACAACTGCAACAGCAATGATAAATATGGATACAAAAGTATAGTCTGCAAGGCTTGGATTAAAGATCTTAGGAACGGATTCCTGCAATGCAGTAATACCTGCCAACAATACAATCACTGCAATGATGATTGATGAAAAGTATTCAATTCTGCCATAACCATACGGATGATTTTTATCCGGATTTTTTCCAGCCAATTTAGTTCCAATAATTGTAATTATTGAAGATAAGGCATCAGTCAAGTTATTTACAGCATCCAAAGTAATTGCAATACTGTTTACCAAAATGCCTATAGTTGCCTTAAATGCAACAAGAATTAAGTTTACAACAATTCCAATAACACTGGTTTTTACAATGATCTTATCCCTTTCCATAATAAACCTCAAAATAATTTTTAAAACAGTCCTAATTAATAATTGGATAAGATATTATTTAAATATACATAATATGATTATTAGATAAGATATTAGTCAAATATTCATAATTTTAATCATATGAACTAAATAAGTTCAAAAAATAATAGAAATATTAAAAACAATACTAAAGAAACAATACAAAAACAATAAAAAATGAAATAAGTTCAAAAATAAGAAAGTCTAAAAAAAATCGGAAAATAATGGAAAAATTTTAGAAAAAATATAAAAAAAGATTACAAAATAATGAAAATTATAATAAAAATTAAAAAATATTCAATGTTTTATCAAAAGTATTATTTAAAAATCCAAGAATAATGACTAAAAAGTATACATTATTCAGTAAAAATCAGAATTATTATGCATTTATTCAAAAAATAAATAAAACTTATATGTTAAGAAAATTATACATATTACTATCTACTAATGAGGAAATAAAATGGATGAAGACACCATCTTTAACAACAAGAATAGTTTTCTTATTTCATGGTATAAATTCAGAAAAAGCTTTGAAAAATTCTTTAGAGATGCTAGTACAGACCTAGCCATAAATCCTGCAGAAATAATGTTTATTTCTGAAGTGTACTATCATGAAGGAACCAGTCAAAGGGAAATAGCAAAAAATCTTTATGTATCCGAAGCAAATATTGCAAAAACCTTTAAAAAATTAGAAGAAAAGGGATTAATCTATAAAACCATAGATAAAAGCAACAATACCCGTAGACAATTATACTTAACCGAAAAAGGAGAAGACTTCTTTAAAGATACAATAAAACTTTATAAAGAGTTCCAAACATATATTTTTGAAGGATACACAGAAGAAGAAATCGCAACAATGAAAAAAATCATGCGCGAAATCTCAGACAAATCTATTGACTTTGTTAATTAAAATAAGAAAATCAATGCATTCCTAATTTTTTTTAAAATAATATTTAACCAAGTTACATAATTGGCAAATAAATAGGCATAGAAAATCATTGAAATAATAAAAAAAAGAATTAATTTAAATTTAAAAAGTGAAAAAGAATTAAAATAAAAAAAATTAATAAAAAAAGAACTAATTTAAATGAAAAAAGTGAAAAAAGACTATTTAAACTAAAATAATAAAAAAAGAAACAATATAAATGAAAAAAGTGAAAAAAAGACTATTTAAACTAAAATAATAAAAAAAGAAAAAATTAATTTTAAAAATAAAAAAACTAAGATTCAATCTCAATTTCCTCATTTTCATAATTAGAATTTAATAAAACATCATTACTCTTTTTACCCTCTTTTTTATCTAATTTGATTACTAAAACATCCTCTTCAATAGCACCAGGATCCTTTTCGATACATTCTTTAACCTTAGAAGTGATTGCACCGCCATCCTCATTGTCAATCATGTCAACAAGTTCCACCTGTTTTTGGAATCTTTCAACCCCTTCCAAAGGAAGGTTATCAACAAAAGGAATAGCTCCTGTAGCACCATTAATTTTCTTTTTCTCAGGATCACAACCGTTTTCATGCAATGCCTTAAAACTTTGACCTGTAATGTGTCCCTGCACTTCAGCACCGCAAAGTATTAAAAATCTGATGTTTGGATTGGAAATAATATTTGCAACAACCTTTTCAATTCCTAAATTTTCAGTCTTGCAAGGCCCTGCAATAGCTGCACCAGCAGCTGCAGGAATGTCCTCATTGTGAGAAGCCAAGGTGGTTACAGCAACAGGGCTTTCAGGATCTCCAACAATATAATCTCCACTTACTACAGGCCAAGTAGCAGAAGTTGCTTTCTTTTCTACCATAATTTATCCTCCATTTTTAAGTTTTATTTAAAAAAAGAATTTTAAATATTTAATTTTAAAAACAATTAAAAATTCTATAATATTGAATTATAAAAAAGCATATTTAAAGATTATGTAACTATTAAAGGGTAAAAAGTAACAAAAAGAGAAAATAAGACCAATTATAGCATAATTAATAAAAAAGAGAATATAAATAGCATAAAAAGAAAAATAAATAAAGTACAACCCATTAATAAAGTAAAAATAGGATAAAAATAGAATAAAAATAGAATAAAAATAGAATAAAAATAAAAATAAATAAAAAATATAAAACGATGAAAAAATAAAAAAAGAAAAAACACCTAATTATGGATTAATAAAACATCCATGTCGGCGTTTTTAAGTACTTTCTCTGCTACACTTCCGATTACGAACCTATGAATTCCACTTCTACCTGAAGAAGCAATAATAATTAAATCAACATCTTCCTCTTCAGCAACTTTTAAAATAGATTCGGAAGGGAAACCTACTTCAACAACTGTGCTAACATTAATGCTGTCATCAAATGCATCTTTCATTGATTTAACATAGTCCTTAGCCTCATCATAGGATTCCTGATTAGCTTTTTCAATATCCTTTGATCTTTGAAAAGTGGTTTTTCTCAATTGAGTAGCAACAGAAAGAATAATTATCTCTCCACCTTCAGCCAATAATTTACTAGCTCTTTCAATTTCACGAACAGAATATTCAGATCCATCAGTTGGTAATAAAATTTTTTTATACATAATTCCACTCAAATTTAAACTAAAATTGTTAAAAATCTTTTATATAAATCCCTATTATATAATATGTTCACCATACAATATAAATATACTTAAACAAGGCAAATTTTTTTAATCAATAATGAATAATAATGAACATTATAAAATAAATTTACAATAGCGATTAAGAATTTGAAACATAAAAATAAGAAAAAATAAAAAATAAGCCAAATGCCAAGTAAGCATTATCTTTGCTTTAAATCAAACAAGAAGCGCCTATAAACTTATGCCAATTAAGCATTATTTTTGCTTTAAATCAAACAAGAAGCACCTATAAACTTATGCCAATTAAGCATTATCTTTGCTTTAGATACTTATGAGTTTGGACAGAGAGTTTAATATTTTCCAATCTTGGGAAATTCTCCCTAATCAGATTTGCAATCTCAACGTCCCTATTGAATTCAGGCTGTAACCAAATGGTCTTGTCATAATTGTATTTTTTCTTTAATTCGTTTATTTCATCAATATCTTCCTGCTTTTCTATTACAAACTTGAAATAAACATTATCATACTTATAATAATTTTTAAAGACCTCTTCCTTATTTTCCTTAGGGCTTACCACATAATCAATTTCAGAAAGATATTCAAAGATAGAACCGTTTGTTTCCATCTGAACATGGATGTCTTCAGGCAAATCATCAATCAAACGAGTAATCTCTTTCATCTGCAGTGTAGGCTCTCCGCCGGTTATGATAAGTGTTTTAATATTATTGAACTCCATTTGAGTCAATAAAATCTCCAAAACCTCATCAACAGACAAAATTTCATATGTTGAAATATCAGTATCACACCATTCACAGTTTAAATTACAGCCATAAAGACGTAAAAAGCTTGCAGGAGTTCCTACATAAGGTCCTTCACCTTGAAATGATGTAAATATTTCACTGACTTTAATTTTAACCACCTAAAAACATTATTAAAATTTTAAAAAAAATAAGAACAAATTAAACTTAAAAACTCAAAAAAAGATGAAATAAATAATAATTTATTCCATTGGTTCATAAGTTACTCCAGTTTCAGGAGTTTCATAAACACTTACACTTGTAAGGCAATCGATTTTGTCCTTTAAACCGTCATAGAAGAATTTGCTCATTTCCTCCATTGTAGGGTTTTCGGAATTCATGAATTCATTTATATTCAAATGATCAACACCGATGAACTCATTGAAGATTGCTTCAATATCGTAAGTGTCCATAATCATATTTCTATAATCCAAGTCTTTATAAGGAGCCTTAAGAGTTAAAATAATTTTATATTGGTGTCCATGCCATTTGGTACATTTCCCACCTTGATCTTTTAATTTGTGACAACCATAAATTCTATGTTCTGATACTAAAGTTAACATAATAATACCTCTCTAATCAATAATTTAATAAAACAGTTTTTAATTAATTAATCTAATCAAAATTGGAATTAATCAATACCCAATTCCTTTTTAGCCTCTTCAATAGCTAAACAAAATGAAAAATTAATCAATACCCAATTCCTTTTTAGCCTCTTCAATAGCTTTTATTCTTGATTTACAACTAAAACATTCACCGCACGGAGTTCCGTCATCATTTACATAACAACTCCATGTCTTTTCAATAGGAACTCCCAATTCTATAGCAATCTTTACAACATCCTTCTTGTCAGTGTCAATGAAAGGAGCCCTGATTGGAATGTATTCATAATTGTTTACCTTATTCAATTCATTTATCTGATTTAAAAATTCAGGAGTTGTGTCTGGATAATCCCCAACATCCGCCTTAATTGCGCCATAATAAACCTCTTCCAAATCATTGCTTATTGCAAAGGCAGTAGCAAGTTCAAGCAAAATTGTATTCCTGCTTGGAACTACAGTATTGATTGGTTCTGAAACATTGTCATTATCCTCATCAGTTAAACTGCTGCTTAACAAATCAACAATGTTTCTTATATCAAAGACACGGTGGCTTACATTATTCATTGCACATATCTCGCTTGCCCTTTCAATTTCAATAGCTGCCTTTTGACCATAATTGAAACTGAGTGCAGTAACCTCATTTCCTTCATCCAATAATTTATATAATAATGTAGAGGAGTCCAATCCTCCAGATAATATAAGAACTACTTTTTTAGCATCCATAAAGTTTCACCATCTTGATAAACAAAATATTGAAAATATTGATAAAATTTAATAAATAATTAATTTTTTAAAATGAATATATAAAAATTAAAAAATTTAGAAATAGCTATTAAAAAAATATTGATTTAAAAACATATAAATGTAACTAAAAATTAGGGAAAAATAAATAAAAATCCTATAAGAAGCATGCTAAAATTAATTAAAAATTTAAAAATTAAATAAAATTAAATAAGAATTTAGAAAATTTAAAAAGAAAAAATAAATTAAATTAAATAAATTAAATAAAATTAAAAAAGAATAAATGAAATTAAAAAGAATAAATGAAATAAAAATTAATTAAATTAATGGATTAGGAGATTTTGAATTTCCAGTTTTCTTTTTTGGTCCGCCAATCTTATCCAATCTTAATTTAACAAATTCTTCACCAGCCTCAGTAACTGCAATGATTGGAATGGAAGTTCCTACTGAAAAATCATCCCTTTCCTCTGCAATTTCCCTAATGTGTTTTGATGCACATCCGGTTATTACATCAGCATTTTCAAAAATCATTTCTGCACCTTCCCTTGAAACTCCGGAAGTGTGAACTGTAAAAAGATAAAAGTTTACATCATCATATTCCCTTTCAAGTTCCCTTAAAGCCAAGGTGTCTTCGGGAATTGCAATAGTAACTGCAATATTCTTATAACCATTTTCAATAGCTAATTTAGCACCTTCAAGCTGATTGATTGATGCGTTTTCACTGTCCAAGACATGATTTGGACCAAACTCTTCCATAATTTCTGGAATTGGACTTGTGCTTACAAGACCTGAAACCCTTCCTCCAACTCCTTGAGCCAATTCACCTTCACATACCAAAACGGTTCCACAACCTTCACAAACCATTACTGCACAATCAATTAAATTGTCATTGAGAAGAGTGGAAAGAATTTCAGAAATGCCAAATGACAAAAAGTCCTTTAACCTTAATTGGCGATTTTTCTTGCACATTCCAAAATCATCTATTCTGAATTGAATATTTTCAGCAATTGCCTCTTTTGTTAATTTCTCTATTCCCCTATGTTTTGCAAATAAAGGACAGTAATCAATCAATGGATCTTCAACATCCACAACCTTACCATCTCTGACAGTAACTCTAGCTTTCCCCAATGCTTCAATAACATGTTCCTCCATGAAAATACCTCATTTTAAGTTTAAACTAATTAAAATCAATTATTATTCAACCCATCAAAAACTTAATAAATAAACTTATTTTATTTGCCATAGTATAAAAGTTATTGCAAAAATAGAAAATAAAATCATTAAGGGATTAATAAAAAAACTAAAAATAGTTAAAAATCATTAATAAATCAATGAAAAAAGATTAAAAAAAAAATAAAATCATTAATGAAACAATGAAAAAAGATTAAAAAAAATAAAATAAAATCATTAATGAATCAATAAAAAAAGATTGAAATAAAATAAAAAGAGAAAGCCAAATAATAAAAGTTTAGATAAAAAAGGTATGAAAATTATCTAAACTTTTAATTGGCATATAGGTGTTTAAATGTTTAAAGATATCTAATGTAAAAATAATTATTTAATTAATAATTTAAATTATTTAAATCTTTAAGCGATAATATGAGATAATATTTGAATTTGAGAGGTTGATAAATATTTTAAGAGCTTAATAAATATTTTAAGAGGCCGATAAATATTTTAAGAGGCCGATAAATATTTTAAGA
>NZ_CALCYR010000213.1 GCF_937906425.1 uncultured Methanobrevibacter sp.
CATGTGTATACACCGGTATTACTATTGCAGAATACTTCCGTGACCAAGGTTACGACGTAGCGCTCATGGCAGACTCAACTTCCAGATGGGCTGAAGCTATGAGGGAAATTTCCGGAAGACTTGAAGAGATGCCTGGGGAAGAAGGTTACCCAGCATACTTGGCATCCAGACTTGCACAGTTCTATGAAAGAGCTGGAAGGGTTATCACTTTAGGTCAAGATCCTAAGGAATCCTCTGTTACCGTAGTAGGTGCAGTATCACCTCCTGGTGGGGACTTATCCGAACCTGTTACTCAAAACACCCTACGTATCTGTAAGGTATTTTGGGCATTGGATGCATCTCTTGCAGATAAACGTCACTTCCCTTCCATCAACTGGTTGCAAAGTTATTCCCTTTATGTGGAAAGTATTACTAACTGGTGGCAAGAAAACGCTTCAGATGAATGGAGAGCTAACAGGGACCAAGCTATGGTCTTGTTACAAAAGGAATCCGAACTTGAGGAAATTGTACAATTAGTAGGTCCTGATGCATTACCTGATTCTGAACAGGTTGTATTGGAAACCACCCGTATGTTAAGAGAAGACTTCTTGCAACAAAACGCATACGATGATGTGGACACTTACTGTTCTCCAATCAAACAGGCAGGCATGTTAGAAACTATTCTCAAATTCCATCAAGCTGCAAGTGCAGCAGTGGAACGTGGAGCTGATGTAAAGGAAATTGCAGCTTTAGCGGTTAAAGAGGATATTGCTAGAATGAAATACATCCCTGAAGATGAGTTTGAAGCAAAAATAAAAGAAATTCAAGAAAAAGTTGTAACACAATGTGCTGAGGTATAAAAATGAATGCTGATATTAAAACAAGAGAATATACAACAGTTTCTGAAGTTTCTGGTCCTTTGATGGTAGTAGAAGGTGTTGAAGGGGTAGCTTATAACGAAATCGTAGAAATCGAAGCTCCTACTGGTGAACACAGAAGAGGACAAGTATTGGAAGTAAAAGACGACGTTGCTGTTGTTCAAGTATTTGAAGGTACCACTGACTTAAACACCTTAAACACTAAAGTAAGATTTACTGGTGAAACAGCTAAAATCGGTGTTTCAAGAGACATGATGGGACGTATCTTCGACGGTACTGGTAAACCTATTGACGGTGGTCCAGAAATTATCCCTGATAAGGAATTAGATATTAACGGTAACCCAATGAACCCTGCATCAAGGGAATTCCCTGCAGAGTTTATCCAAACTGGTATTTCCACAATTGATGGAATGAACACCCTTGTAAGAGGACAAAAGTTACCTATCTTTTCAGGATCTGGTTTACCTCACAACGACTTGGCTGCTCAAATTGCAAGGCAAGCTAAAGTAGTAGGTTCCGATGACGAGTTTGCAGTAATCTTTGCTGCTATGGGTATTACTCACGAAGAAGCAAACTTCTTTATGAGAGATTTCGAAAGAACAGGTGCTTTGGAAAAGGTAACCGTTTTCATGAACTTGGCAGACGACCCTGCTATTGAAAGGATTCTTACTCCTAAAATGGCTTTAACCACTGCTGAATACATGGCATTTGAACTTGGTATGCACGTATTGGTTATTCTCACTGACTTATCCAACTACTGTGAAGCTTTAAGGGAAATTTCTGCAGCTAGGGACGAAGTTCCTGGTCGTAGAGGATACCCTGGTTACATGTACACTGACTTAGCAGGTATTTACGAACGTGCAGGACGTATCGCAGGTAAGGAAGGTTCCATTACCCAGATGCCTATCTTAGTTATGCCTCAAGACGATATTACTCACCCAATTCCAGACTTGACCGGTTATATTACTGAAGGACAAATCGTACTCAGTAGGGATATTCACAGGAAAGGTATTTACCCACCTGTAGACGTACTTCCATCCTTGTCTCGTTTGATGAGTGGTGGTATCGGTGACGATAAGACTCGTGATGACCACAGTGGTGTATCTGACCAGCTTTATTCCGCTTATGCAGAAGGACGTAACTTAAGAGACTTAGTTGCAGTAGTCGGGGAAGACGCTCTTACTGAAAGAGACCAAGCTTTCTTGGCATTTGCAGAAAGTTTTGAAAATGAGTTCATTACTCAAGCTAAAGATGAAGACAGAAGTATTGTAGAAACTTTAGATCTTGGTTGGAAATTGTTAACCATTTTACCTAAGACAGAACTTAAAAGAGTTAAAGATGAATTTATTGAAAAATACTACCCAGAATAAATTAAATCCATATTGGATTTATTCTGAAGGTTTTTAAATTCATCATTATTTGGTTTTAGACTTGAAATATTATCTTTAGGAGGATAGTATGGCAGAAGAAATACTTGATGGTATTAACCCAACACGTATGGAGCTTCTTGCTCTTAAGGATAGGGAAAAACTTGCAGTAAAGGGTCACAGTTTGTTAAAACAAAAAAGGGACGCTTTGATTAAGGAGTTTTTCGATATCTTGGACAGAGTTAAAGGTGCAAGGGAAAACGCAGAAAAAAATCTTTCCGAAGCTTACGCAGCACTTACCGAAGCTCAAATTATTATGGGTGACTTGGCTGTTCAAAAGGCAGCTTTATCTGTTAAGGAATCTGTTAAAGTAGATATTTCTTCAAGAAGTATTATGGGTGTTACCGTACCTATAACTGATATGGAAATGGAAACAAGAACTTTGGTTGAAAGGGGATACGGCTTTTCAGACACTTCAATTCAATTGGACGAAGCGGCTAAGAAATTCGAAACCGCTTTAAAATACATTATTGAATTAGGTGAAATCGAAAAGACAATTTATCTTTTAGCTGATGAGATTGAAGCTACCAAGCGTAGAGTAAACTCTCTTGAACATATTATGATCCCTAGATTCCAGGCTACAATCAAGTCAATCAACATGAAACTTGAAGAGATGGAAAGGGAAAACTTCGTAAGAATGAAGATGATTAGATCTACTATTGAGAGAAACGAAGCAGAAGCTTTAGCAAAAGCTCAATTAAAAGCTGCTCAAGAATAATTTTAAAAAAGAAATAAATGCAATTCATATTTTGCTTAGTTAAAATAGAATATGTATTTATTTTCTTAAACTTTTTTTATTTTTTTTATTTTATATTTTAGTTTTTTATTAATTTTCATGTTTTTTTTAATTTTTTAGCTTATTTTCATATTTTTATCATTTATTTTTATATTTTTAATATTTATTTTCATATTTTTAGCATTTATTTTTATATTTTTAGTTTAGTTTTTTTATCTTATTTTTATATATTTTATAATTTTCATTGTTTTTTTATTTTTTTAAGAATTTTTCACTAGTGTTTTTTTTAGTTTTTTTTTAGTTTTTTTAGCATGATGAAATGGTAATATTTTCTTATATTAAAATTTTTTTATAATGTATTTTTGAAGGATAATACTTTCTTATGATTTTGTTTTAAAAATTACTTCTCTTTTTTCATATTATTGCAATATATTTGCCCCATAAATTTATATGCTTTTAAATTATGGATTTTTTTAATTATCTAAAATAGGATAAGTTTTAAATTTTAGGCTTTGTTGAAATCTTAATTTTTCTAAAATTTTCTAAAAAATAACTATTCAAAAGTTTAAAACATGTTTATATAAATATTTCAACAGCACTGAATTAATGTTTTTAGTTTATGGGTAATGTTTAAATACTTAACTAAACTTATATTTATTATATACATATATATTTTATATTTTTTAAAGTTTAATTGATAGTATTTGCTTAATTATTTTTTATATTTTTTAAAGTTTAATTTACACTATTTGCTTAATTATCTTTAATTTTATAAAATACTTATATATATTCAATTATTTTTATTTGATATTTGACTTTATGCTAATATTAAATGCTTTTGATGTTTATTCAATATATGTATTAAATATCCTAGTTTTTTATGCATATGTCAAGTCTTATAAATCTAATTATTTTTCATTTTAAAAAAAGGGCAATTAATTTATTAGTATTAATGGTGTAATCTATTAAATTATTTTTAAAATATTTTAAGTGTTTTGATTTTTTCAATAGAAAAATATTATTAGAATTTATTAAATTTTTTTAAATTTTATTAAATTAAAATTTGGTTTTTGAAATAGTGATTTTTAATATTTAAAAATCATTTTTATATTTTTCTAAGATTAAAATAGTTTGATATTTTAATAAAACTCTTTTTTTAAATATTTTTTTTAAAGTAATTTAGGAGGAATTATTTGAGAAATAATATTAAGTTTTTTGCTATTTTATTAGTTATTCTATGTTGTTTCATGGGTGCAGCTAGTGCAGTTGATGATGTTTCAATTGATATAGTTGACAGTTCTGTTGATGATGCTGTTAGTGTAGATGCAATCCCTGAAGATACATATGGTAGTTTGTCTGAAATAAATTCAGTAACAAATAATTCTGATATAGAATTAAATGATGGAAAAGATAATATTGGAAACACTAAAACAGTCACTGCAACTGCAAGTGATTGGGATGGATTGTATAATAATGTTATTAATGGTGAATCTGAAATATTACTTACTGGGACAGAATATCTTATAGATTCTAATAAAAATATTGAATTTAATAATGATGTGATAATTACTGGTAATTCCAATAGTTATGTTACTGGAGGTAGTTTAAGTTACACACCATTTATTTGCTCAGATCCTAGTTTATCAATCACATTAAGAAATATTAAGTTTACAAATATAACTTCACAAATTCTTATTCAATTGGCAGGAACCACCACTATTGAAAATTGCAGTTTTGAAAATATTCAAACTGCTACTGGAGGAAGATATTCTGTAATTTATAATAATTATGGTTTTATGAAAATTGCAGAATGTAATTTTACTAATTGTAATGCGCCTTATGGTGCTGTAACTAACTATCATTCTATTCCTACTAATGTTAGGATGAATGTATCAAACTGTAAATTTGAAAATAATACTGCTTCTTCAGACCCTGGAGCTATCAATAATTGCGGATATTTGAATGTTACAAATTCTACTTTTATTTTTAACCATGCAAATTTATGGGCTGGGGGAATTCATACTCATATAAATGCATATACCCGTATTTTTGATTCAAATTTCACTGGAAACACTGCTGGATGGAATGGTGGTGCTTTATTTTCTTATGGAAAATTAGAGGTTTATAATTCCATATTTGATAATAATAACTGTACCACAAATAATGGTGGTGGAGCTATAGGAGGATTCCCATATGGGGGTTCAAAATATAATATAACTATAGAAAATTGTAATTTTACAAATAACAATAACTTATGCGGTGAATTTACCAATGAATCAACCACAAGTTTAGGACGTGGTGGAGCAATTTCTGCATTAAATGGAGGAACTTTAAATGTTCATGGTTCCAGATTTGTTCATAATGCTGCAGTTATAGGACAAGCTATTTGTGGTTATAATACAGTTTATGACAATGCTACTGGTGGAGAGCCTTACTTACAAATTTATAACAATACCTTCATAAACCATACTGTAACTACAAACGATACAGTTTACATTTCAAATGGAAATTATACTTTTGAAAATAACACTTTTATTAATAGCCCACAAACTCAGTATAATCAAAATAATAATTATGATGCTACTGAATCAAATAGTTTTGATGACTTAAATTCTAAAAATACCTTAGGTAAAAGTATCCTTTCAGATGGAGAAACTCCAACTAATGTTTGGTATGTTGACCCTGCCGCTACAGGGGCTAATGATGGATCTAGTTGGGAAGATGCATATACTAACCTTAATAATGCTCTTTCTAACGTTGAAAATGATGGCATAATATATGTTGCAGATGGAGTCTACACTCGAAAAGCTTTTAATCGTCCGATGAATATTACATTAATTGCTCAAGGCGAGAATGCTATTTTCAATAGTTTTGAAAGTAAAGCATATGGTAATACTTTGAATCTTGATGCAGAATATACTTTTATTAATTTCACTTTTAAGCAAGCAGATGTTGGAAGAAATACTGTTTTCATTAATTGTACTTTCTATGACAGTTTACAATTGACTGTGATGAAATATCGTTACACTATGGTGGAAGTGTATGAATTAATCGGAGAAGATCAATGGAAGCAATATGGTTATGCTTTCACATTTAATGCTACTTTCGATAATTGTGTATTTAAAAATTTAGATTCTGAAGATGCTCCGATTACTGTATATAAATATGGTAAAGCAGAGTTTTATAATTGTACTTTTGAAAATATAAGCTCAGATTCTATAATAAATAAAATTGGGGATTTTGTACTTGATGATGGAATATACTTCTATGACTGTTCATTCTCAAACATAAATGTGAATGGTATTGCAGATATTCCTGGAGATATTGAGTGGGGAGATTACTGTGCTATTGAAAACTGTGATTACGACTTTGCAGCTACTACTGATATAGTATCTACAGATGAATGCACTCACAATTACATTAACGCTACTCTACTTAAAGTGACTATTACAAATACTAGCTTATACGCTTATCCAGATTATCCTGAAATTATTTTAAGTGAAGATGAGATAGAAGACATCAATATTGAATTGACTGCTGATGATGAGCCAATTGATGGAGCAGTAGATGTTTACATTGGTGAGGAGTTATACGACACATATTATATTATAGGAAATGACATCATTTCAATTCCATACAGTGCTTTCAGCCTTGGAGTAAACAATGTCACTGTCAGGTATAATGGTGATGATGAAGAGAATTATGGTCCTAGCGATGATAGTTTCACTATAGTTGCTTATGGAGAACCAGCATATATTGAAATATATGCTCCTAATGTGGTTGTTGGCAATAACGCTTCTATCAGCTTTTCTATTGTCGATGAGTACTATGAAGAAATTGATGCAATAGACATTTATGTAGAGGTTTGGTCTCAAGAATATGATGGCGATCTTGATGAGTTTTTTGACTCTGAACTTTTATATGAAGGAAGTGTAAACAGCAATGAGCTTATTTCTCTTGACTTGCCTATAGGAATGTACAGTGTTATAGCTGTTAGTGATTATGATGAGGGATACACATATTATGTTTCTGAAAGTATAGAAAACTTTAACGTATTTAATAAATTCACATCTATTTTTATTTTCCCAGCTGATGACGATGAAACTACATTAGATAATTTTGAGTATGCTATTCAAGTTTATGATATGGCGGACAATCCTATTTCAGCTAATGTGACTATAATATTGGATGGAGATGAGGAAAACCCTATCGCTTTTGAAACCATTGTCTTTGACCCTGAAAATGAGGACGAAGGTCCTGCTGTCTTTGATTTTGGACAATTAAGTTATGGTAAGCATATTATTGAAGTTTACTATGCTGGTGATGAGGAATCTGGATGGCTTGAAACTTATGAATCACGAGAATTCATCGTTTTATATCCTAGTTTCTTAAAGGTTGAAACTTCAGATGTATTCATTGGTGATGATGCTACTGTAGTGATTGAGTTAACAGGCCCTAATGGTGAAGCCCTCAATGGTAAGGTGTATATATATGTTGAATCTAATGCTCAGACCTTATTTAATGAGGATATTGATATTGACGGTTCTTATGAATTTACATTGGAAAATCTTAGTGAAGACTGCATAATCTATGCAGAATTTTTTGGTACTCAATTTGAGTATGAGGAATTTGATAGTGATAGCAGTTATTATGCTGGAATAAGATCTAATGGATTCATCAGAGTATCAGAAGTCATGGCAAATATTGAATTAAGTATTTCAGAAGATGGATCTTCTGTTATCGCTACCCTTACTGATGGGGAAGGAAATGCTATTGCTAATGCTTCTGTAAGCATTAGCGCTAATGGTGTTGAATCAATTCTTACCACTGATGCAGATGGTAAGGCAAGTCTTCCTGTAAGTGGCAACACCACTGCTGTTGCAAGTTATGTAGATGAAAACAACATTACAGTAAGCAGTTCTTTAAACATTATAGTAATCTCAAATGAAATTATAAAAGAAGTCAACAACACTATTGTGCTTAACAATACAATTGAGGTTCCTCTTAAACGTACTGTAACTGAGATTGGATATGAAA
>NZ_CALCYR010000214.1 GCF_937906425.1 uncultured Methanobrevibacter sp.
ACTAATTAATAAAAAAGTTTTAAAAAAAAGATAAAAAATATTAAAATATTAAAAAAATATTAAAAAAATATTAAAAAAATATTAAAAAAATAATTATAATGAAATAGGTAATTTATTCAAATAAGCTAAAATAGAAACTACAAGAATAATAAGACCGAACAACATGAAAATATAGTTGTAAGGGCTTAACAAGAATGCAATTCCTACAGCAATAAATACTAAGCCGTCGAAAAAGAGAGCTGCTTTAGTCCAGGAACGTTCAAATACACTTAAAGCAAGTGTCCAACCTACAACAACCAAAACAACACTGGATGCAATAACATCATAAGTCACCGGATTAGCATCAGCATAATTCCATAATCCCAATACCATTAAAATTACTGAAAATGCAAGCAAAATAATAGTTTTCTTTGTTATTTTCATAAAAATCCCCAATAAAAAATCATAACTATTCTAATTTAGATAATTCAATAGCCTTGTCCCAAATTTCCTGTTCGTAAAATACTTCCAATTCTGAAACATCATCAAATTCCAAAGGATTTCCTTCATCATCCTCAGTTTCTGTAGTAATTAAAACGAAATTAGACTTTTGAAATACGCTATATGCAAAATAACCTACATTTACCAAAATAGCAGGATAAAAAAACAATAATCCTATAAAAAGAAAAACGGCATGGATTAAAGGATTTCCAAAATTTCTCTTTTTAAGTAAAACAAAATTGCTATCTTGATTCTGAACAGTGTATTTTGACTGCTCAAATAGCTCAGCCAATTGGCACATAATGTCATAATCCTTTGCATGAATAATTTTAGGCATCATAATATCCAATTAAAATATAAAACTAAATTTTTTAAGCTAAATTACTAAATAAACAAGATTAAATTTAAAAATGATTTTTAAAAATTTAAATAAAACTAAAAATTAAACCTAAAAGATTTAAAAATAAAAAATTAAACCTAAAAAGATTTAAAAATAAAAAATTAAACCTAAAAAGATTTAAAAATAAAAAAATAAACCTAAAAAGATTTAAAAATAAAAAAAATAAACCTTAAAAGATTTAAAGATTAAAAAAATTAAACCTAAAAAGATTTAAAGATTAAAAAAATAAACCTAAAAAGATTTAAAATTAAATTTAATCCTTATAAATTACTAATTCCTCAATTTCTCTTCTAGGAGTGTCTCTAGGTTCTGCATTTCCATACCCTAAAGGAGTAAACAATACAGGTTCCCATTCATCATCCAATGCTAAGAATTCCTTAGCCTTGTCTGGTTTAAATGCAGCAATGAAACATGTGTTTAAACCAAGATCTTCAGCTGCAAGAATGATATGGGTCATTACAATAGTTGCATCAATGTCTGCAATGTTTTTTCCATCGAATTTTCTAGTCCATGCCCTTTCCTTAGAAGCTACTACACAAAGAGCAAGAGGAGCTTCTAAAAACCATTCAGCAGGATAGATTTCCTTTAACTCATCAGCATATTTTTCAGTGTCAATAACAACCACTCTGAAAGGCTGGAAATTAACTCCAGTAGGAGCAAGTCTGGCTGCTTCGAGGATTTTATCCAGTTTTTCCTTTTCAACTTCCTTATCTTCAAAACCTCTCATACTGTATCTTTGTTCTATTACATCAAAAAATTCCATAAAAATTCCTCAAATATCTAAAAATACATTAAAATATAATTATCAATTCAAAATACATATTAATTGAATTAAACTTTAAAAAAGCTATAAATTTAAACTATAAAAGAAATATAAATTTAAACTTTAAACTATGATTTAATTAATCTTTAAAATATGATTTAATTAATCTTCAAAGATGTCTCTGTTTTTAAATCCTTCATAGGAAATATTTTCCAAATCACAAAATCTTCTAAACTTTTCCTCTTCCTGCATTTCCTCATATGCATGAGCCACCAAACCTGGAAGACGTCCAATCATAAAGACTCCCAATCCTAATTTACTGTCAAATCCTAAATCAGACAATAAAGCTGCATTAACCCCATCAACATTCAATCCAATACCTTTTGTTTCAGACAGAATATTCTCAATTACCAAAGCCAATTTGGTATGAGGGCCGACTGCAGATTCCAAAATAGCCAAATCAAGCAATCTGACTGCACGAGGATCCTTATCATGATACCTATGACCGAAACCGGGAATACGCCTTGACTGGGATTGATATTGATTTACAATATCAATGGCCAATCTTGCAATTTTCTTATTGTCTTCCTTTCCACCAGTTAAATTAATGGCATGAATTGAATTCTGGAAGAGATTCATCGCTTTTTCAATAGCTCCAGCATGATTTTTACCAAATGACAATAAACCACCTGCAACTGCATTGTTTATATTTGCACCTGAGGATGCTATTAACCTTGCAGATTGGGTGCTTGGAGGAGTTACTCCATGATCGCAAAAGGAAACCAATATATGATTGAATATTTTTGACTCCTTCTTATTAGGCAATCTTCCCCTTAGAATTAAAAATACATTATCACTATAGCTAAGGTTTGTAATTAAATCCTCTTGGTTATACCCGCGAGTAGATAATTTATTAGGCTTAACCTCAGTAATGCTTGTTTTAATATTTTCCTTAGGAAATTTAAACCCCTTCTTGACAGGTTTTGGATTATCTCTCATTTTATCTCCTTTAATAATTCTAAAAATATTGAAAAAACAATAAATAAAATATTCAGTTTCTAACCAATATTCTAAAAATATTGAAAAAACAATGAATAAAATATTCAGTTTAAAAATTATTGATTAATTAATCATAATTAAATTAATAATACATTATTAATTATTAATAATCTTTTTAATAAAGTTTTTTAATAATCAAATGGGAAATTAAATAATTTTAAAAATAAGTAAAAAGTAAAAAACTAAAAAGGCTTAAGAAATAAAAAAAAACAAATAAAAAAAAAAAATAAAAGTCAATAAAAAACAAAAAAAATAAATACAAATAATACACTAATAAATAAAAAAAGTGTGAGAATTTTGGATTAAAATTCAAAACTAGCCACTCTAGGCTCTACAAAACAAGCTGGGCGAACAGAAACAATCCTAACACCACTGGCTCTTTGACTTCCAATGTTTAAAAAAGTTCCTAAAACAGTAGTTTTACCGCCAAGACCTAAAGGACCAATATCCGTTTCATTTAAGTCTTTAGATATTTTATTTTCCAAATCAGATTGATTGTCAAGATTTCCATGAACCATTGCCCTAATCATTAGGGAACTTGCTTCAAAATGTGTTCTGCCAATTCCAATAGCGGGAATTGAAGGAGTGCATCCAAGCAATGACAGGGATTCCTTTAACCATAAAACAGCCTCTCCCAATACAATTTCAGAGTCCCTCTTATGAAAAACCCTATAGGTTTTGGCCCTTATTTCAGGCCCTCCGCCTTGAAGAAGAATATTTACTTTAATCCTATCATCATCTACATCAAGATATTTGGAATAAGTTGATTCATCCTTTTGCTCAAATAAAAAGGAACAAGGTTTTAAAGCATCTGAATTCTCATATAAACCGCAAGACTGTTCAATTCTTTCAATATCATTACCCTTTACTGCCATTGGCCTACCTGGAAGACTGGACAAACCTTTTTCAATACCTTCATTAATGTCATTGAAGAAATTTTTAGGAATTTCCCTATTTTTTCCAATTTCTATTACAATATGAGGTATTCCAGTATCATCACATAATGGAAGCCCGTTTTTACGTGCAACCTTAAAATTAGAAATCATTTGCTCCAATGCCCAAACTGCATTTTCGTTTCCCAATTCCTCTTCCAATTTCAAGGCCCTGTTAAAGGCGTTTAATCTATCTTCACTATATGAACTGCCTGCTGTAACAAGAGTCTTTTGAACCTTATCAACCAAATCCATATTATCAACAAATTTTGTAAATAATTTTTAAAATCCAATAAAATTAATAAAAAACCAAATAATAAATCATAATCTTAAAACCAAATAATTAATAAAAAACCAAATAATAAATCATAATCTTAAAACCAAATAATTAATAAA
>NZ_CALCYR010000215.1 GCF_937906425.1 uncultured Methanobrevibacter sp.
TATAAAATAAAAAATTATCCTGGAATTATAAAATAAAAAATTATCCTGGAATTATGAAAACTATTTTTCAGCTCTTAAAAATTCCATGGATTTTACAAGACCTACAGTTCCAGTCATCATGACGTCCCCTGCAGGTGCTGCAAAATAATAATCAAGATCTGTTTGCTCTATAAGAGCCCTTTTAGGACCTGCAACAACGACTTTTTCTATTTTTGAAATAGGATTTAAAGCAAATGCTCCATGTCCTCCTTCATCATGAACCTCTTCATGAGTTATTGTTCCATCTGCAAGTGAATTAACAAGTTCCTCTATTCTTTTAGGAGTTAAATCCCTTGTATGATGTTCAAATACTCCCTGAACCTTTCCATCCTCTATTGAAGCAACTGTAGTATGTCCATTACCAATGTCCATAACAACATAGCTGTTTAGTTTCTCTATTTCCTTGTCATAGCAAACCCCAACGATTGATGCAAATTTAGTGTCCATAAGTACAGGCTTAAATTCAGGATTTGAGACAGATAAAGCCTTAATTACAGATTGCATTCTGGTAAAGTATTCTGGAACCTCATCCATTTCCATTGCAAATACTTCAGGTTCCCTTGGATATGGCAATTTTTCCTTAATCTTTTCAAATCTGAAGTCTCGATCCCCCATATCCTCACTGTAACCATGATCTTGAACAGCAATGATTACCTCATCCACTTCTAAATCCAAGTCAAATGAAGAGAATATGTCTATTAGCTTGTCCAAATCTACATCCTTTAGGCTTATCTTAGTAAAATCCTTGTAGATTGAATCTTCTTTTTCAATTTCTCCCTCTTCACATATTTCAAAGCCATAGGATTTTACCTGTTCAATATTATCACGAATGGTTCTTCCGCATAAGTCTTCAAATACAACTTTATATCCTTTTTCCATATGTTCAAGACATCTGTCCTTGATTTTTCCTCCGCCCATGATTACTCCATCAAAATAAATGTCATTTTCGGTTGATTTAATCATTTGACCGATTGTTAGATGAGGAGAAGGAATAACCATTTTCATGGAATTTTCAATTTCCTTTTCTGTATCATATAATAAGATGTCCTCTGTACCAGTTCCTACATCAATAGCTAAAATCTTCATAGAATTAATTATGTTTATAAAATATTTAAAGTATTTTATAATAATTTTAAAAAGAGATAAAAAGAATTAAAAAATAAACTACAGAATTTTATAATAATTTAAAAAAGAGAAAAAAAGGATTTAAAAATAAATTAAAGTATTTTATAATAATTTTAAAAAGAGATAAAAAGGATAAAAAAATAAACTAAAGAATTTTATAATAATTTAAAAAAGAGATAAAAAGGATAAAAAGGATAAAAAGGATAAAAAGGACATTAAATAGAATATAAATTACATTAAAATTATCATTTTATTGTTTTACAAAATTAAAATAACAAATTAAAAAAAAAAATACGAAATTAGGGATTTATATGCAATACAAAATTGAATTATCAAGTGATGATATAACTAAAAATTGGTATAATATTAATGCAGATTTACCTGTAGAACTTCCAGCTCCTAAAAACAGTGAAGGAAAAGACCAAATAAGTACTTTACCTCAAATTTTTGTAGGAGAATGTCTTAACCAAGAGTTTTCTACCGAAAGATACATTAAAATTCCAAGTGAAGTAAGAGAACTTTACCAAAGATTAGGCAGACCAACTCCTTTATGCAGAGCAAGAGGTTTGGAGGAAAAATTAAACACTCCCGCTAAGATCTATTATAAGCGTGAAGACACATCTCCAACTGGAAGCCACAAATTAAACAGTGCAATTGCACAGGCTTATTATGCTAAAAAAGAAGGAGTGGAAAAATTAACCACTGAAACCGGTGCAGGACAATGGGGTACTGCATTATCATTAGCAGGTTCATTAATGGGCTTAGATGTTGATGTATATATGGTAAGAGTTTCATATGACCAAAAACCATTCAGAAAAACTGTAATGCAACTATATGACGCTAACCTTTATGCTTCTCCAAGTACCAACACCAAGGTAGGTAGACAAGTATTGGAAGAAACTCCAGACACTCCAGGTTCCCTTGGTATAGCAATTTCCGAAGCTGTAGAAGTAGCATTGGAAGATGAAAAAACCAAATATACCTTAGGAAGTGTATTAAACCACGTTATCTTACACCAAACAGTTATTGGTCAAGAAATCAAGACCCAATTGGAAATAGCTGAAGAGGAACCGGACACAATGATTGCTTGTGTAGGTGGAGGAAGTAACTTCGGAGGATCCTTATTCCCATTCATTAAGGATAAGATTGAAGGAAACAGTGATGTTGATTTCATAGCTGTAGAACCTTCAGCATGTCCTACCCTTACCCAAGGAGAATATGCATACGACTTTGGAGACAATGTAGGATTCACACCTCTTTTAAAGATGTTTACATTAGGACACGACTTTGTTGCACCTTCTGTACACGCAGGAGGACTTAGATACCATGGTATGAATACTCAAGTATCCTTACTTAAAAACGAAGGTTATATCAGAGCGGTTACTGCTCATCAAACTGATGTATTTGCAGCAGGAAAACTCTTTGCACAATGCGAAGGAGTCATTCCAGCTCCTGAAACAAACCACGCAGTTAAAGCTGCAATTGATGAAGCTAAAAAATGTAAGGAAACCGGAGAAGAAAAAACCATTGTTCTTAACTTTAGTGGACACGGTTTACTTGACTTCAAAGGATACGAAAGTTTCATGAATGGAACTATGGAAAACAGCAAATAGATTTGTGATTTAAGTTTAGTTTTAAACTAAACTTTCTTTTTTTCTTTTTCTCTTTAATAAACTTTTAATTGCTTTTTTTAAATTTAAAAATTACTTTTTCTATTTTTTAAAATTAAATTTTTTTACTACTTTTTAAAAAATTAATTTTTAAAACTAATTTTTTAGATCTTTTTTCTTAAAAAAAATTTTTCTTTAAATT
>NZ_CALCYR010000216.1 GCF_937906425.1 uncultured Methanobrevibacter sp.
ATTTAATTAAAAATTTAATTTAAAAATAATTTAATTTAAAAATAATTTAATTTAAAAATAATTTAATTTAATTAAAAATTAGTTGGTTACAAATTGTAACCAACCTTTTTGGAGAAATATTTATTTTTAATTATTTTTTTCATTCATACTTCTTCTGCACTGATAACGTCATAATAAAACTCGTCAGGTTCCTCTTGGAGTTTTACTTTGAAGTCAAGATCAAATGCGCCGTCATTTGTTTTGTCAATATTTATTGTTTTTTCATCTAAGAGTTTTCCTCCTTTGTAGAAAACGACTTTCATATCTATGTCCTTATAGTCCTTGCCGTCTTCAGTGCTTATGGTCTGCTTGAAGTTCAGTTCTTTATTTTCACTGTTCCAATCTGTTGTTGGAGTTGCGGAAAAATCGAAAGCACCTGTAAGTTCCGGATTTTCTAAGCTGTAGGTGTCATTGTTTGAAGTAGCGGAAAAACCTGCTGCTGCAACAACTATAACTGCAATGGCTATTAGTAAATAAATGATTTTTTTATCCATATTATCTCCTCATAAGCATGGATTCAAATAATAAAATTTCAATATTTTAAAATTATCAAATGTTTAATTTTTATCATGTTTTTTTGATTATTTTAAAAATTTATTAAATTATCAAATGTTTAATTTTTATCATGTTTTTTTGATTATTTTAAAAATTTTTTAAAATTTGCTTGAAATTTTAAAATTTGTTTACTCCATTATCTTATAATAATACTTACTTTAATGTAATATTTATTGTTTTTTATTTGGCTTTGGAAATTGTTTTGCCCTTTTTGATGTTTGCCTTAATGGAAACGCTTGTTAAACGGTCATTGTTTTTGTAGACATATTTGTAAATAGGCACTTTGGCTTTATATTTTCCCCAAACATAGTAATAACCTTTCTTGTATTGCCATTGGCTGAATTGTGCTCCGTGAGCGGTTATTACCGGTTGGAGTTTCCATCCATATTTTCTTATGAATCCCCATTTCCAAACTGTCTTATAACCGACTATACGTCTTTCCCATCCATTTCCAATGATGGAATCCATGTCTGAATTTTCAATTATCTGGATATTTTGGCCGGTTAATTGGTTTCTTAAGCTTTCCTCATCTATTCTTGAAATGATTATTGCCTTTCCTGAGAAATACTTTTCAAATTCAGCTATTGTGAAATTGATGTTTCCCTCGATTGGATCTGCCAAAAATACGTACTTGTCTGTGATGTTATTGATTAGGCTCCAATGCCCTCCTTCACTTAGATTTAGGTGAACTATGAAGTTTTCCTTCAAGTCCATTGTATTGAGTTCAACTCCAAAGGCTGTTAGATTGTAATGTCTTGCAGTTTCCACAATGGATTTCATGCTTGTTCCATTTTCTGAACCATTTATAAGGCTTGAAACTTCATCCAATGTGATGTTTCTATCAAATCTGTTTAAGGCAGTTGCAAGTGAAGCCTGTCCACAGCTGGAATTGTCTTCGGCCATTACTATTCCATCTGTGTTTTTCACATCTTCAATTACTTCTATTTCCTCATCAACTTCCAGTAAATCACTTGAATTTACTTCTTTTTGCTTTTTATCTCCAATTTCAGTAAGCTTTGATTTAATAATGTCATTTAAGTTATTATGCTCAACTGAAAGAGATGAATTGGAGTCGCCAATATTATTTGATGTATCATTTTCAGCGGCTGAAACCTGATTCATCAATAGGAATATTAAAAGGCATGTCATCAATAAAATGCTTTTTTTATTTTTCATATTTTTTACCTCACTAATTTTTGCACCTGATTAAAGTTTTAAATTATTCAAACAGTTAACACATGGTTAACTATTTATTTGCTCTTTAAAACTTAAACTATTGTTAATGGATAGTTTATTTTAAAAAAGAAATATTATTTGTATTTAATCAAGGTAATTATTAAATTAAATTTTATTATATTTAAATTTATTCGTTTTTTGTTCTTGTTTTTTATTTTTATTTAAAAATTTTCATTTTGAAACAATTTTACTAAATCAAATCAATTTTTCACTTATTCTGAATTTAATTTTTATTTTGATTTTTTCAATTTTTTTATAATTTCCATAAAAGCTTTTTGGAAATTTTTTTAAATTTCATTGGAAAAAAATTGATTTTTTAGGTCATATTTTTATATTATTATAAACATATTTTAAGATTGTATAAAAATTTATCAAATTGCCTTAATTGACATTTTAAGATTTTAAAACATTTTTTTACTTTTCTTAAAAATGATTTTTTAAGATTGTATAAAAATTTATCAAATTGCCTTAATTGACATTTTAAGAAAAAATATTTGTAAATGTCTTGAATTGGATTTTAAGGATTATAAACGATAATTATTCTAATCAATTACTTAAAAATTTAAATGTGATAAAATGGACAAAATAGATTTGTTGGTAGATGCATTGCCATATATTAAAAAATTTTACAATAAGAAGGTCATGATTAAATACGGAGGCCATGCAATGGTGGATGATGAGGCTATGGCTTCCACAGCAAGAGATACAGTGCTTTTAAAATATGTAGGAATGGAACCTATGGTTGTTCACGGGGGAGGTCCTGAAATTACCCGTTCAATGAAAAAACTTGGTAAGGAACCTAAATTTATCAAAGGGCTTCGTGTAACCGATGAGGAAACCATGGGGATTGTAAAGATGGTTCTTGTAGGAACTATCAATACTGATATTGTATCTCAAATCTGCCTTAATTATGATAAGTGTGCAGGATTGTCTGGAAAGGACAATAAGCTAATTGAAGCTTCCAAGAAGATTCACAAGATAAAGGATGATGATACCGGTGAAGTTGAAGAGGTTGATTTAGGTTTTGTCGGCAAAATCGATAAAATTAATCCCGATGTTCTTGAAATGTATCTTGAAAATGATTATATTCCGGTTATTTCTCCAATCGGTATAGCAAAAGACGGCACTACATTAAACCTTAATGCAGACACTGTTGCAGGAGGTATAGCAAGTGAGGTTAAAGCTGAAAAATTGATTATATTGACAGATGTTCCTGGAGTTTTAAGGGATCCATCTGATCCAAGTACATTGATTCAAAAAATTAAGGTTGATGAAGTTCCTGCACTTATTGAGGAAGGAATTATTACAGGCGGTATGATTCCTAAAATCGAAACCTGTGTTGAAGCCATTAATAATGGTGTAAAATCAGCCCATATTTTGGACGGAAGAGTAAATCACACTATTCTTTTAGAGATATTTACAAAAGAAGGTATTGGAACAATGATTTATAAATAAGGAATTTATTTTCTTATTTTTTTTCAATTAAAATAGTTTTAATTTATTAATTTTGTAAATTAGATTAGTTTATGAAATTAATTTTAAAAATTTATTTTAAAATTTTTTTAAATTAGATTAGTTCTATTTAATTTATTTTAAAAATTTATTTTTTAATTTTTTTTTTAATTAGATTAGTTCTTTTTAATTAATTTTAAAAATTTATTTCTTTATTTTTTCAATAAATATTCTGGGGGTCTTATATGGATAATAAAGGAATTTTAATCATTTGCATTACTTTAATTATAGTCGTGGCAATTATTCTTGGTGCAATTGTTTTAATAAGTGGCAATAATTCAATTGATTTAGCTCATGCAAATAATACCAGCTCTGGCAATGATTTAAATTTAAGTAAGAATTCCAGTGATGTAAAGAATGCTACTGCAGTTTCAAATAAATCTACTACCAGTTCTCAAAAGGTTTATGGTGATTGGCAAAATGATTATGAAACTGGAGAGTATGATGAGTTTGGTTCACCTATTTACAGGTCTGTGTTTTCAACTTCTGGCGGTCAGTATGATCCTGGAATCTATGAGGCATATTGGTCTGAAAATGGACCTATTAATGAAACTAGGATAGGTTAATTTAAATTTAGTTATTTTTATTTATTTAAGGACTTTAAAGTTCTTTCTTTTCTCTTTGCCCGTCAGGTCAGTGAGCTTTCCGGCCGTGGTCAACGCATCGCTTACCTCGCCGTGCAGATCCTCTTCCCGCTGCTCAGTTCGATCCTGATCGGTCTGCTGAGTTTGCTGCTCGCCTTCGGAGACTACGACTGGGACGTCTTTCTGGGCTATCTGCACAACCCCTCGATCCTGCTGCTCAACCTTCTTC
>NZ_CALCYR010000217.1 GCF_937906425.1 uncultured Methanobrevibacter sp.
CCAAGAAATTAAAACAGTTTTTCAAATTAATAAATTAATTAATAAATTAATAAATTAATAAATTAATAAATTAATAAATTAATTAAAAAATTAATTAATTAATAATTAAGAAAAATTATTATTCAAATATTAAAAAATTGAAAAAAAATAAAACAATTAAAACAACAACTGAAAGAAAAAAAGCAAATTACAAACCAATGAAAAAAAATTAAAAAAAAAACAAAACTAAAAAAATAATAAAAAAATGTTTTTAATAAAAAAATAAAAAATGGAATATCAATTTAAAAAAAGACAACTAGTTTTCAATCATGATCAGTTTTCCCGTGCTGGAATCCTGATAAACCTTACCCATCTCAGTATAACCCTCTCCAGATGAGTTGGAAATCTCAGGAGTTTCATTTAACTGCTGGCCTTGGTCTACTTCAGTTACCTCTTGCATGGCTTCAATTGCCGCCTGCTTCTGTTCCTGACTAATGTCCTCATTAAAAACAATTGATTGCATATTCCAACTCAAGACAAGAAAAACTATTAAGCCAACTGCAATAACCAACATTGCATCGACCAAATTAGCCACTCCAGCCATAGGATCCTCTTCATTACTTTCATCAAAACTGTTCTTACGACTAATTTTCACCATAAAAAAACAATCCTCTCATAAAATAATAAAATCAAATATTCTAAAACCCAACTATAAATATAAAAACTTTAGCATACTCAAGAAACAAAGATCAAATATTTTTAAGCCTGGATAAAACAACATCAGTCAATACATCCATATTCTCAATATATTCTCCATACCATCTGCGTCTGATTTTACTTATTACATAAGCAACAGCACCAGCGCCAATACCTACAACAGTAGTGTCAAAAGCTACTATGATTGCATTTGACAATGTAATAATATCACCGCTACCTAATGCCGCAAGACCAGGCCCCATTGGAATTAAAGTTCCCATCAAACCAAGAGTAGGTCCAATACGTGTAATGATGTCGGTATATGACAAACGCTTATCCAATTTCTTCTCACGAGAGCTGAGAAGTTTTTTTGCAAGTGCAACACGGGACTCCATATCCAAATCATCGGATGAAACAATTTCCCTCAAATCATTTTTCTGAGAATTGGGAATATCAGCAGAATCAATAACTGACAATATTTCAGAAGAACTGTTAGAATGTGAAATGCCATTAATCAAGCTTTTCATTTCATCATTTGAAACTTTTTTACGACCTATAAATTCACGAATAAGACCTCCAAGTAAAATAATTACTCCTATTGCAAAAATAAGCAAGAATATTATTACCGGAATCTGCAAACTCTGACTAACAGTATCCAAAATATTTGTTAAAACATTAGAACTAACTGTTCCATTAACCATTAAATAACAACCTCCTAAATAAATTAAAATTATTAAATTCTATTTTAGCATTAAACTAAAATTTAATTAAAAATCAATAAAATTTCAATAAATAAGCAATTAAGTAAATCCTTAAAAATCATTGAAATAAAAACTTTTAATTAAATTTTAATTTAAATAATCATTTTAATTGATTAAAACATTTGAAAACTTATAATTCATACCTTAAAAAAATAAAAATTAATTTAAATAATCTTTTTAACTCTCCTTAAAAAAATAAAAATTATCTAAATAATCTTTTTAACTCTCCTTAAAAAAATAAAAATTAATTTAAATAAACTTTTTAACTCTCCTTAAAAAAATAAAAATTAATTTAAGAATATTATATTTTCCTTTAAAAAATAAAAAATAAAAAATATATAAATGGATTTAATTAAAGTTAAAAAATTTCCTTTAAAAATCCAAAAATATATTACTTAAACTAAATTTTAACTTATTCTTCCTCTTCAATATCCTTTTGACGCTTATATCCAATAATGATTAAAGCCAATGCAAAAATGCATATGACTGCCAATGACCCATAATTGACTGATTTAACTACAATTTCATCTGTTTTCTCATCAAGCTCGTAAGCGTTATGAGCCGCTGAAGCTCCGCTTAGGCCAGGGCTTGAACTGGAAGTTGAAGCAAGAGAAGATTCCTTAGAGACACCTGGATTAACATTAACGCTCATGTCAGAATTTTCAGATTCCTGATTTTCTGAATCTTGGCTTTCAGTTGAATCACTTAGCTCTTCAGATGATTCTCCAGGGCTTGAATTATCATCAGCATCTTTCTCCTCATCTTTATCACTTGAATCGCCTTCATCGGTTTTTTCATCAGGTTCCTCTTTAGGCTCATCGTTTTCCATAGGAACTGTCTGATTTGTGTCATTATTGGTCTCAGTCGAATTGTCATCAACTATAGGATTAGTCACATTATCCACATCAGTATTGTTAACAGGCTCAGTGCTGTTATCTGGGACCGTATTATCAATAGGCTCGGTATTGTTAACTGGATCAGTTTCATTAACCGGGACTGTAGCGTTTTCTGAATTTGCAGGAACTGTAGGATTTACAGGTTCAGTCACATTGACATCTTCAGTTGTATTGTTATCTGCAGGGTCAGGATCTTTAGGATCTATAGGAACATCCACTTCAGGATTTGTGGAGTTTGTATCTGTAGCATTATCAATGCCTCCTTCTGCAGTGCCATTTGTTGCATTTGTTGCATTAGTGACATCAGTAATGTTTCCTCCTACTGTTCCGTTTCCAGTGCCATTTCCATCTTCAGTTCCATTGACAATAGAATCGCTGCCGCTGGAGCCGTTTCCAACAACGTCATCACCGCCATTATCTATAAAACCTGTGCCGTTACCTGTACTGTTAGAAAATCCTGTTCCATTAGATGCAGTATTGATTGCATTTGTTATCCAAGAAAAATCGGTTTTTACACGATCATTATCACTGTTAAGATAATCCTTAAGCCAATCTGAATAATAGTCCTCAGACATATTATTCTTGAACTTACCGTTGGTATTGTTCTTAGCAACAGTGCCTGAAGGCTTATCAATCTGACCGTTGGTACTTGCACCAGTCTTATTCGAAGTGGTTGTAGTGTTCAGGACATTATTGGAAATTGTGGAATTTACTGTAGTTGAGTTCTTAACATCACCAATCAACTTAACTCCATAATTACCGTTTGTAGTGATATTGTTAAACTGAATGTTATAGCTATGGCCACCGCCAGTGTTCTGAATATAACTGATTCCATAAACATTGGCATTGGACTTATAGTCGCCAAGATTATTGACAATGATAGTGTTATTCAATATCAAGTCATTAGAATCCTGAACCTCAATTCCTGTTACAAGACACCAAGAAGGATTGGTCCCATCATTGCTTGCATTGCCTGTAACATTAATGAAGTTGCTAATGATGTCAATTGAGGTATCACCATAATAATTTTGAGAGTAGATACCGCAATTAGGTCCATTATTATAAGTAGTCAAATTATTGAAAGCAATCTTAACATTAGACACAGGCCCATTGACAACAATACAATATGCAGTTCCCATACCAGACTTTCCGCCATTGGTAACAACTGAAATATTATTGTTGATAAAAGTCACATCGCTAAGGCGATAAAGGTCAACAGCCTGAAGATAATTATCCTCACCCCTTTGAGTATAAAAATCCTCACACAAAATGGTATTGTTCTCAAAAAGAGAATAGCTGCAGCCATAAAGAATCACAGTATCCAAAGTAGGATAATTCTTAGAACCTCCATTAACGGAAGAATGAATATAATTATTGGACAAGGTAAGATTCTCACAATAATCAGCAGCCAAAGCAGCTACAGTGTCCATGCTGACACTGCCATACTCACCTGAAAATCCATACATGATGAACTTGATAGGCAACTCGCAATCAATCACATTCCCATAAACCAAACTGTCATGAGTATTTCTTAAAAACACAGGATAAGCATAATCATACATGCCCAATGGATGAGCCCTAAAGTTAATGGTATTGTTAATCAAGGACAGATTAACAAAATCATTATGATGGCCATTGGAATAGATTCCAAAGACAGTGCAGTTATAAGGGGCATCATAATCAATAGTGCAGTTATACACAGTCACATTGTCCCCATGAACAAATATTGCAGAATGCTCATTCTCAGGAAACTCCTTATCTAAAACCATATTGACATTTGACAATAGAAGATTAGAAGCATTCAATGCAAAGACAGTATTGTTAAACAAAGAATTGCGCCCAAGAACCTTAGTGTTATTCAAATCAATACAGATGACTCCTAAATTATCAAAACAACCATCAAAGACAAGAACACATCCACCATAATCAGAACGCAATACATTAAACTCATCAAAGAAAATGTTAAAATTGTCCGAATTTACAAGAAATGTATAATTATCATCAAAAGTATCATTAGAGACTAAACCATTAGAATCAACATTAAAATCATCAAAAGTATCATTAGAGACTAAACCATCATTAGAATCAACATCAGAAGAGATTAGTTCAGACTTTAAATCATCATTAGAAGCATTACTACTTTGATTTTCACCATCAATAGAATCTCGAAGAGAATTCTTTTTTAAAGAAGAATAAGAATCTGGAATTACAGAACAATTATTTTCACCATCATTCAATTCACAATTTGAATCGGCAATATTTTCACATACAAGATCATCTGATATGCCTTCCAAAACAACTGAATCTACAGTATCCCCAGCAAAAACACTTGAATTTGATACAATATCCTCATTCGCTGAAACTGCAGAAACACAAATCAAAAGAAGAAAAATGAGTGAAAACAATAAAAACAATTTATTATTTCTCAATACTTATCCCCCATAAATAAAATTTAACATCTTAATTTTTTCTAAAAAAGAAAAATAAATCCTCCAAAGAAAAAATACTAAATTAATATTTTCTCAAAAAGAAAAATAAATCCTCCAAAGAAAAAATACTAAATTAATATTTTCTCAAAA
>NZ_CALCYR010000218.1 GCF_937906425.1 uncultured Methanobrevibacter sp.
GTTTGATTTTGCTTATTGAAAATGAAATATTTAATTTTAGTAAAAATATGAGGTTAAACTATGGAAGATAAATATAAGTTTATTTTTGTTTTCTTGATTCTTTTAACTCTCTTTGTATCTTTATCTTCTGTTTCTGCAGAGGATTTGAATACAATTCAATCTGGAGAGGTTTCCGGTGGTGTTGATGTAGTCGGCACAAGTAAAAATGCTGGAGATGGGGAATTAAGCTATGAAATACCTGAAGATGTGCATGATGTTGATTATGCCGGTCTGTTCATTCACAGTTATACTGCAGGATCTTCAAATCTTGTTTATGGGTCTGAAATGAATGTAAGTTTAACAAACAATGGAAAAACTGAACAGATAGCAAATGAACAGCTTGTAGCATCTGTAGGGAGTGCAGATGAAACAGTCTATGAAATAAATGACCATATGACAAAGTGCTTTGCGGATTATAAAATCGTATACAATATCACTGATAAAGTCCAAAATGCAAGTGGGAAACTTACTATAAATGTGAATAGTGGTCCTATAGATGGTTATACTTATTATAATAAGATTAAATTGATTGGTTTGGTCTTTGCATATAATGATGATGATACTGATAAAATTAGCTATTGGGTTAACTCTGGTCAATCTTGGGCTAAAACTGATGATGGAAAGACAACTAAAGCAGTATTTAATGTTGGCAACATAAATAATGAAATCTCCAATATCACTTTAGATAACTATGCTCTTTCAAGTGTGGATGGAATATACACATTAAACGGTGAAGACTTGGAAGAGTCAATGATATATGAAGTTGGCGAGTACTATAACATTTATCACAAATGGGACCTTATGGGCAAAATTAAAAACGGTACAAACAATCTTGTTTACACTCCTGCTGAAGGTTCCTATTCATTCAGAAATGTTCTTTCTGTTTTGAAAATTAATCAACTTGTTCCATCCTCTGCAAAAGTATCTTTAGCATCTGAATATTCTGGAGCTGCATTTGCAGGCACTAAAAATGCATTAAAAGTTAACATAACAAATGATGGGGATAGCAAATCAACTTACGTTGCTGATTTATATGCTGATGGTACTAAAGTAAACAGCTCTCAAATTAAAATTGATGCAGGTTTCGACGGCATATTGTTCTTAACAGACAATACCATTAGGCCTGTAACTGCCGATACTGTAAATGGTGCAGAAAATACTAAAGTAAATTATACTGTTGTTGTCAGCGATAAGTCTTCTGGAAAGGTTTTAGATGAGGCTACTATCACTCCTGCTTTATTATATAATGGTAATTTAGGTAAGGACTTGGCTTATCCTGCTGGAACTATCGAATCCTTTGATAATGTCACTGTTAATGGAGGAATTATTCTTGAAACATTAGATGATGCTACTTATCTTGCTTCTAAAGATCTTAACCGTAGTGATGTTTGGACTGTAAATGTGGATGATGATGCTAAGTTTGTAAATGCTTTTGTTTATGTTGCTTATAATTGGGATAAGACCAATGGCACTGTTCCTGTTTGGAATACAACATTTAATGGTGCAAGCGTAAGTCCTGTTGCAAGCTATAGGGATCAATCCAACCTTGGAACATATGGTAAATACGGCTATGGTCTTCTTGTTTATGATGTAAGTGAATTGATTAAGGATGGTGAAAATACATTTACTTTAGAAAAAGAAGAGGGAATGACTGCCGTTTATCCAAGCACTCTTATTGCATTATATAATGTGACTGCATCTGATACCCTTACAACTGTTTACATGTATAATGGAGCTGACTTATTGTCCAATGCTAATAACTTTGACGGAAGAGTGGTAGCAAGCAATAATTTATTATCTGTTGATGATGGTGATTTTACTGATGCTAAACTTTATGTTTTTGCTGCAAGTGCTCAAGCTGGTGAAGGTAACTTGATAATCAATGGTGAAGAGTTTGCTGATGTATGGAATGGTTCAAGTAATTCTGTTGGGGATTATGTAGTTGATTTGAATGGTTCAATCAAGCAGTCCAATAATGTGTCATTTGTTGCTACAGGTTCTACCATTTTGGCTCTTGAGCAATTTGTTGTTGTTTCTAAATTTGTTCCTTCTGTAAAAGTTGAATTAAGTTCTGAGTATTCCGGTGCTGTTTTCGCTGGTGTATCTAATGCTTTAAAAGTTAATTTAACAAATGAGGGTAAAGGTAAATCAACTTTTGTGGTAGATTTATATGCTGATGGCAAGAAGGTAAACAGTTCTGAAGTTTCTGTTGATGCTGCTTCTAGTGAACTTTTATATCTAGGTGATGGCACTATTAGGCCTGTCACTGCTGATACTGTAAACGGTGCAAACAATAAGAAGGTTAATTATACTGTTCTTGTTAGTGATAAGTCTTCCGGTGATGTTTTAGCGGAATCTGCTCTTAATCCTAGTTTATTATATAATGGAAATCTTGGTAAGGATTTAGCTTATCCTGCTGGTACTATTGAATCCTTTAAGAATATCACTGTTAATGGTGGTATTATTCTTGAAACATTGGATGACACCACTTATCTAGGCACTAAAACCACTAATCGTACTGATGTTTGGACTGTAGATGTGGATGGTGATGCTAAGTTTGTAAATGCATTTGTTTATGTTTCCTATAATTGGGATAAGACCAATGGCACTGTTCCTGTTTGGAATACAACATTTAATGGTGCAAGCGTAAGTCCTGTTGCAAGCTATAGGGATCAATCTAATCTTGGTTCTTATGGTAAATATGGCTATGGCCTTGTTGTTTATGATGTTAGTGAATTGATTAAAGCAGGTGAAAATACTTTTGTTCTAAATAAGGAAGAAGGAATGACTGCTGTTTATCCAAGTACTCTTGTAGCATTATACAATGTCACAGAATCTAAAACTCTTAGTTCTGTTTACATGTTTAATGGTGCAGACTTGTTATCTAATGCTAACAACTTTGATGGTAGAATTGTAGCAAGCAATAATGATTTGGAGGTACCTATTGTAAATGGTATCAATGATGCTAAGCTTTATGTCTTTGCTGCAGGTGGTCAATCTGGTGAAGGTGACTTGATAGTAAATGGTGAAGAGTTTTCTGATGTCTGGAATGGTTCAAGTAATTCCGTTGGAGATTATGTTGTTGATTTGACTGATTCAATCAAGCAGTCCAATTCAGTCTCTTTTGTTGCTACTGGATCTACCATATTGGCAATTGAACAATTAGTTGTCATTAAGCATCCTTCTCCTAAGACTTCTGCAGACCTACAAAAACTCATCGATGATGCTAAACCAGGTGCTACAATTGATTTGGCTAATGAAACTTTTGCGGATATTGCAAACGTAAATATAACTAAAAATTTAACAATTACTGGAGGTAGCATTAGTGGTAAAAAAGGTGAAGCTATCTTTATTGTTCCTGCAAAGTCTGAAGGCGGTCCTGATGAAGTCAATATTACTGGTGTTGACTTTAAGGTAAATAATGGAAATGTAATTGTAAAGGCTGCTGCTGATAATGGCACAAGCCCATTGTCCATTGATACTGCAGCAATCAATATTGATAACAACACAATTGATTTGGCTAATGATGATGTTGTTGCTGAATCTGTAACCGTGCTTGAAATTGACTCTGAAAGAG
>NZ_CALCYR010000219.1 GCF_937906425.1 uncultured Methanobrevibacter sp.
AATTTTAAATTTTTAAAATAATAAATTATATATTTAATTAATTAAAATTATTAGTTGATAAAATTCGTTAATTTTATAATAAAATATATAAAAATAAGAAATGGAGACAAATGCAAACTTTTTAGGTTTACCAGAAGAGACATCTCAATCTATTTATATGCCATATTTATCCACAAATTATAAAGCAGAAGGAGCAACAAATATCCAAACAACTCAAGCTCCACCTGTTGATAATATTTTCCAAGGTGATATTTTAGCTACATCGGCCGGAATTTCAGATTATAATATAGATCAAACAAATACTTATATCACAACCCAAACACAAAATAATTATCAAACAAATGATTATACAAATTTCGATGTTCCAATTACAACTGAAGCTTATCCTGCGACTAATTATACTACTACAAATCAAACTGAAATTCCTATAACTAATTATGAAGTCGAAAATAATTATACAACAATTGAGGCTTATCCTACTACTAATTATGCAGATTATACCAATACAAATTATGCTACAACTACAAATACTTTTCCAGAAATTGATTACACTGTTGCTGATACTTTTGTAGAAACAACTCCTACTTATGAAACAACAAATAATTATTTAGATATTTTACCTACTACTACAACTAATTATGATTTTAATGAATTTGAAGCACCAAAATATGAAATCAATAGTGCTCCTGTCATATTACCTCAACCTCAATATAAAAGAAAATATTATAAAGCTCAGACTGTGACAAGATATGAACCAAGAATTGTGACTAATTATAAACAAGTACCTGTGACTAGCATGGTTCCTGTAAATGCAGTACCTCAAGTACCACCTCCAGTTCCTACTCCAAGTATAGTACCCCCTCAACCACTTTATTCTCCTCAAAATGTTGAACCAATCCAACAAAGACCTCTTCCTATTAATGATCCACCTCAACCTTTAGTTAATATTCCACAACAACCTTTAGTTAATGTTCCTCAAAGCCAAATGATATCACAAGTACCATCATTTGAGCCACAAGTTGATGGACATTTTGTGAGAAATTATCCTATTTGGGAAAATGATCCAAGAAGAGAAATTCTTAAAAGCATTAGAGCTAGTAGAGAATTATCTCCAGTAGCAGCGCCTGGAACAGTTATTAATCCGACATTACAAGGAATTAATACTGGTATTCCTGGAGTAAGTGCCAATATATCTGCAACTAATGCTAATATACCAGGGATCAATGCTAATTTAAATGTACCAAATCTTAATGCTAATCTACCAAATCTTAATGCTAATTTACCAAATCTTCCTAATGCTAATCTACCAAATTTAAACGCCAATCTACCAAATCTTAATGCTAATCTTCCAAATCTTAATGCTAATTTACCAAATTTAAATGCTAATCTACCTAACGTAAGTGCTAATTTACCAAATTTAAATGATAATCTTCCAAATCTTAATGCTAATCTACCAAATTTAAATGCTAATCTACCAAATTTAAATGCTAATCTTCCAAATCTTAATGCTAATCTTCCAAATCTTAATGCTAATCTACCAAATTTAAATGCAAATTTACCTAATCTTAATGCTAATTTACCAAATACTTCTGGTTTAACCGGATTGAGTAATAATTTAAATCAAATAGGAAACAATCTAAGTAACACTGGAACTAATTTAACTAATAATATTAATTCAGGATTAAATAATGTAACTTCAGGTGTAAATGATTTAAAAAATATAGGCTCAGGCTTAAATTCAAATACAGGAATAGGAGGAGTTACCGATAAATTAAATACAGGTTTAGATAATGTCAGAAGTGGTTTAACAAATAATTTATCAAATACTGCTAATAATGTAACATCTGGTTTAAATAATATTGGTTCCGGATTAAATGATAATATAAACAGTGCGACTTCTAAGCTAAATAATTTAACAAGTGGTCAAAGTGCTTTAGATAATGTTAAATCTGGTTTAAATAGTGCTTTAAATAATACTCAAACTGGATTAGGAAATGCTGCTGATACTATAAAAAATACTGGTAATGCTGTCAAAGAAGGAATTACTGATGTTAAGAAATTATTTTAAATGAAGTTTAAAATATGGACATTTAAATAAATTTAATTTAGTTAATATAATAAATTAATTTAATAATATTTAATTTATATTAATAAAT
>NZ_CALCYR010000220.1 GCF_937906425.1 uncultured Methanobrevibacter sp.
AATAAAAAAAATAAGGAGAATAAAATAAAAATAACCCTTAAAAATAAAAATAAAAAAAATAAGGAAAATAAAATAAAAATAACCCTTAAAAATAAAAATAAAAAAAATAAGGAGAATAAAATAAAAATAACCCTTAAAAATAAAAATAAAATAAAAATAAGAAAATAAAAAAAAGAAAATAAAAAAATAAGAAAATAGAAAAAATAAGAAAATAGAATAAAAATAGAATGAAAAAAACTTAAAATAAAATAAAAAGAAGAAAATTAGTTTAAAATTAACTAATTAAAAACTAAAAAAAAATAAAATAAAGAGAAAATTAAATTATTTAAACTAAAGCATAACCTGCTTCAAATGCTTGGATATTCTTCTTCTCAGTTCCTTTAGGAACACTATCCAAGATAGCCTCTTTAGCAGCTTCTACTGAAACAACTTCAGTTACCTTAACAATGGCACCGATCATAACAATATTCGCCACAATTCTAAGGCCAATGTCTTCAGCGGCTGTCTTTGTTGCAGCAGCCCTATATAATTTAATCTTATGTTCCTCTACAAAGTCTTGAATTTCCTCTTCAATAATCATGTCAGGATCAATAATCAGGATCCCCCCGTCCTTTAAGTCTCCCATATACTTTATCAAAGCTTCATGAGACATAGCAACAAGAATGTCTGGACTTTGTACTTTCGGATAGTCAATTTCCTCATCACTTAAAACGACTTCAGTTCTGGAAGCACCGCCACGAGCTTCCGGACCGTAGGATTGGGTTTGTACAGCATTGATTTTATCAAAAAGGCTTGCAGCCTTACCGATAATAATTCCAGCCATGATTACTCCCTGACCACCAAAACCAGCAATACGAACTTCAGTTCTCATTTAATCCAACTCCTCAAATGCAGATTTAATAGCTAAAGGTTTTTCTGAAACTTCATCAACAAGTTGGATAGCATTATCAGTTAATTCAGCTCTGGATTTGTTGACAAATTCACCAACAACAATTTTGCCTTCAAGTTCAGACTCTTCCATCTTATCTGCTTTTCTTTTATTAATACTGTTTTCCTTAATCCATTGATGCATAGCTAATGGAGTTTTCATTTTGTTTTTACGTCCATAGTAGGTAGGACATTGGGAAACAACCTCAATAAATGAGAAACCATCATTTTTCAAACCTTTTTGTATTGCTTTGGACAATTGAATAGGATGAGTGGTAGTCCATCTTGCAACATAGGACGCACCGGCTGCCTTAACAAGTTCAGCCAAATCAAATGGCACATCTCTTGAACCGTAAGGTGCTGTTGTACCGAAACTTCCCTTAGGTGAGGTAGGACTGATTTGACCACCGGTCATTCCATAAATATTATTGTTGATACAGATAACAGTAAGATTTACATTTCTTCTTGCAGCATGAATCAAGTGATTTCCACCGATTGAGGCAGCATCACCGTCTCCAGTAAATACTACAACATCCAAATCAGGATTTCCAAGTTTTAAACCTGTAGCAAAACTTAATGCCCTTCCGTGAGTAGTGTGTAAGGAGTCACATTTAACATAACCTGGAACTCTTGAAGAACATCCAATACCTGAAACCATTGCAATATTGTCAAAATCAATGTCAGTAGCTTCCAAACCTTTAAAGAATGTGTTCATCACAATACCATTTCCGCATCCAGGGCAGAAAATGTGAGGTAACCTATCTTCCCTGAGATATTTTTTATAAGGATTTTCTTGTTTAACCATGATTATGCCCCCTATGATTTAATCTCCCTAATTTTTGCCAAGATCTCTTCAGGCTTATGAAGGACTCCACCAATCTTTCCTATAAGGTGTACATTTGCCTCTCCGCCAGCCACTCTTTCAACCTCATGAACCAATTGTCCCAAGTTCATTTCAGGAACAATAATGTCACTTGCAGATTTAGCAATTTCCAAGACTTCCTCTTCTGGGAAAGGCCATGGAGTATCTATCTTTAAAGACCCGACTTTAATGCCTTCTTCCCTTGCTTGTTTAACTGCAGAACCTACGGAACGATATGGTGAACCATAAGAAACAATTACAATATCTGCATCATCGCATAATTCCTTTTTAACAGAGCAGATATCACTGCGGTTATTCAAAACCTTATCACATAATCTTCCAACCAATTTTGCATGGGTTTCAGGAGTGTTGGTATCAGGATAACCTCTTTCATCATGGGTTAATCCTGTAACGTGAATATTGAATCCATCACCAAATGCAGGCATAGTAGTGGTTCCATTTTCAGGAGCGTCAAATGGCAAGTAATCATCACTCATTTCAGGCTTGATTCTTTTTACAATATCGACAGAATCGGGAATGACCAATTTTTCCCTCATATGTCCAACTACCTCATCAGCAAGGATGGTTACAGGAACCCTATACTTTTCAGCCAAGTTAAAAGCCTTTATTGTAAAGTCAAAAAATTCCTGTACAGAGGATGGGGCCAAAGCAATAGGTTCATAATCTCCGTGAGAACCCCAACGTGCCTGCATAATATCAGCTTGAGCAGACATTGTTGGTTGTGCAGTGGAAGGAGAACCTCTTTGAACATTGATGATAACGATAGGAGTTTCTGAAATAAAAGCATAACCGATATTTTCCTGCATAAGGGAAATACCCGGACCTGAAGTGGCAGTCATTGATTTCATACCACTCCAACTAGCTCCAATAATAGCTCCTACAGAAGCGATTTCATCTTCCATTTGAACAAATGAACCTCCGTATTTTGGAAGCAAAACAGACATTTGTTCAGCAATTTCAGTAGATGGAGTAATAGGATAACCTGCAAAGAATCTGCATCCGGCAGCAATTGCGCCTAAGGCACAAGCTTCATTACCTTGGACAAAACGTTCTTCAACCATTATTCCACCTCTCTTTCAACATATATAGCTTGATCAGGACATGATAATTCGCATAAACCACATTTAGTACATCCCTCTTCACGTTCAGGGAATGGAACATATATGTTTTTAGCATTTACTTTATCAGATTTTGAATAAACTTTCTTAGGACATGTTGCTATACAAATATCGCATCCTTTACAAAGCTTAGAATCTATAATAATCATACACTCAACTCTCTTTACAAAAAACAATAAATTAAATTAATTCTAACTAAATGAATTAATTTTAAAAGTTATAATCCCCCTATCTAATCTAATCTAAAACAATTAAAACTAATTAAAACAAAGCACTTTCTTTTAAAGCAGAAATTAATTAAAATTAATTAAAAAAAAACAAAGCACTTTCTTTTAAAGCAGAAATTAATTAAAATTAATTAA